>CBDUCT010000019.1:0-19203 GCA_965365715.1 uncultured Cyclobacteriaceae bacterium
TTCTTTCAATTCTACGGCCCTGCCGGTCGTTTCATCGGCCTGCCCGGAATACATCTCAAGGATTTGTTCCCTGGTATCAGAGGTGATCACATGCCCTGGCTTGATCAGATTTACGGCAAAAAGACCAATAGTAGTGGCAATGGCTGTAGTCATGATGTATAAGCCAATAGTTTTTGATCCCATACGTGACAGCTTGGAAATATCCCCAAGATTGGCTACGCCAACAATCAGAGAAGCTATTATCAGTGGTACAGCAATCATTTTCAGGGCATTGACAAAAATGACTCCGACAGGTTTAATATAATTGATGGTAATGACGGGTGGAAGTCCGCTGAAAATACTAATGAGACCAAAGGCCAGGCCCAGGACCAGGCCGATAACTATTTTGTTATGTAATGGTAATTTCTTCATAAATCTCTTACATAGAGGCAGTGGCATTCAACAACACATGATCCGCAACTACAATAGCTGCCATCGCCTCAACAATCGGGACAGCTCTTGGAACAACGCATGGATCATGCCTTCCCTTTCCCTTTACTATGGTTTTATCACCATGAATATCGATGCTTTCCTGATCTTTCATTATGGTGGCAACCGGTTTGAATGCAACTCTGAAATATATATCCTGGCCGTTTGAAATACCTCCCTGGACACCTCCGGAATAATTTGTCTTCGTTTTGATCTCCTCGCCTTCTTTGTAAAAAATATCATTATGATCACTGCCGAACATATTGATCCCTTCAAATCCACTTCCTATATCAAATCCCTTTACTGCATTGATACTTAACATGGCCTTCCCGAGATCCGCATGCAGCTTATCAAATACCGGTTCTCCAATCCCAGCCGGGACACCCTTTATTATACCTGTGATGATACCCCCAACCGTATCCTGATTTTTTCTGGTCCTATCGATAAACTCGATCATCTGCTCAGCTATTTGAGGATCGGGGCATCTCACGATGTTTTCTTCCACTTTATCCAGGTTCAGTTCAGTATAGTTCTTTTCTACCTTGACGGGACCAACCTGGGATACGTAGGACAGCACCTTGATTCCTTTGACGCTTAGAAACTGTTTGGCAATAGATCCTGCCGCAACACGGGCCGCCGTCTCCCTGGCTGAACTTCTGCCACCACCCCGGTAATCCCTCAATCCGTATTTTGCCTGATAGGTGTAATCCGCATGTGAAGGACGGAATTTCTCAGAAATATGACTGTAATCCTTACTGCGCTGATCGGAATTTCTGATAATAATACCAATGGGGGAACCTGTTGAATATCCTTCAAAGATCCCGGATAGAATCTCAGGTATATCACTTTCCTGCCGCTGGGTAGTAATCCTGGATTGTCCGGGTCTTCTACGTCTTAAATCCTCAGTTATTTGTTGCTCATCGATCTTCAATCCGGCAGGGCACCCGTCAATAACCACACCTATTGCAGGGCCATGTGATTCACCGAATGTAGTTATTTTAAAAAATTGACCGAAGGTATTTCCCATACATTATTTTTTAAATACCAGGTATATTGAGGCCCCTAACATAATTAAAATAAACAGGTTAGCAAAAGTTTTTAACCATTCATCTTTATGCATGGCTTTAAGTTGATTGCTTTCGATCTCTATTTGATCATAAAAAGTTCCCATATCATTGGAGAGTATTTGATTGTTTCGCTTACTTTCACCTGATACATTCACAGTTATCTCAGATCTCAGGGTATCATAAGTTTCTGATTCCGGATTGAAAAAGACCCATTCAAAAAAATCACCAAGATCATAATCACCTGGCTCATTCGGAATGATGTAATAGTTAAATGTTTTATTACCCGTTACCCTGTTGTTTCCCCTGTTGACATTTTGCCTGATATTGGGAGGGTAAAATTCCATTATTCTGTTTGTCTCAGTAAAAGGCCTGTTGATGGCTGAAATATTTCCTTCTCCGAATACGGTAAAGGCATAGTTGAAACTCGTTCCGGTATTCACACGCTCCGAACTGATCTCTTCCTTAAGCCTGTAATTACCAACCGATACTTCATCTCTTAAAGGATGAAAAGGTAAATTTTCTACAAGGATCATTTTTGGTTTAGTGTAATAGGTTTTAAAATCTTCCTGACGGCTTCTTCCGAAGAAAGAGGGATTTTTTGCCACTTTGTACTTGATCATTCTAAACGGTACCTGTGGAAAAGAAATCGTATCCAGGTTTAAGGGATAATAGGTCGCCTGGTATATTTTATATTGGTTGTAACCTTTATTGTTTATTGTGACCGGCTGACCATTCAGGTTATCAATATTGAAATTCTCTTCCCAGCAATTTGAAGGCTTGATCTCTTTAAGAATTTCGGATAATTGCTTGGCCGGTTCATAGAACTGAAGCGGGGCACGGTTATCATCAGCTACATAAAAAGCAAGGGTCATTGTAAATCCTTCTCCAATAAATACCTCATCCTTATCCGTGGTAAGTGCCAGGAATGCATCTTCCTGGATATCCACAAACTCCTGTGGCTCACTTCGATTGCTAAAAAAATCATCGAAAGGGTCCGCTGAAAAAGGATCCCTCGTCTGCTGTTGTACCGGTGGGCCTACCCTCACCGTTTTTCCGGGTGAGTTTACAGTCTTTCCATTAATTTCCATGGCAAAAGGCTGTATTACGTACGTGCCTTCAGCTTTAGGCATATAGTTCTGGATAATACTCTGCCGTGAGGATACCCTTCCATTTACTATATTGGTAGAAGATGAAGAAGATGTGCCGCGCTTTGCAAATCCGGGAATATCGGGAAATCCGTTATAACTTTTCAGCTGGTCATTTTCCACTGTAATGGTTATCGTAAATGCCTGGTTAAAACCAATCTGATCAGGACCCAATTGAATGGAAACCTGTTGTGAAAATGCATTCCAACCTATTAATAAAAATCCCGTACATAATAATGAGGTAATTTGTCTTATGTTTGACAGTAATTTCATTTATAATTAACCTTAGTTTAAACGGATTTACAAAATTAATTTATTATTTTTATTAGATGGGTATTTTTTAAATATTCCATATTTCGCAGGTGCGTTCGCCTGTTATACAAATTAAGTTCTTTTTAACCTTAAAGAATACGCTATGCTTGAATATGCTAAATTGATCCTGAAAAAAGTCAGCTTCGATAGAAGGTTATTTGAAAAAGAATTGATAAAGGCCCTAAACACAATTGTTCCTAATGATTTGAAAGAATTCAAAAACTGGTGCTATGATCAGTTTGGGCATATGTATAACATGATTCTGAACAAACATCTTTCACATATTTAAAACTTAACAACAAGAGAATATACCTAAAAGAGCACCCATCGCTCTCGATTTTTTATTTCGGAATTCTATGAAACGATTCATTTATACAGCTTTACCTATCGTGTTTTTAATTTGTATTGTTATTCTTGCATCTCTTTTTTTCTGGATTAAACAGGATGTGCTTAATAATATTGAACTGGCTGAACAGAAATACCATGCTCATGTGGAGAAGGCCCTGATCTCTTTTTTGGAAGATGAAAGGAATTCATATTATGACCGCACACACCTTGCTGTCTGGACATTGGGAAAGATCAGATCACAAAGAGCCTTAGCTGTTCTTAAAAAGTACTATATAAATGATCCAAAAGGCCGATCCTGTAAAGGAATGCATCATGACAGGATTTGTCAATATGAATTATACAAGGCCATTAAGGCAATTGAAAATGGAACCCTTCTTAGCTATGCCTCATTAAAATAGTCCAGGTTTTGTATTTATGGATCAAGACTTACCCTTTAAGGTTAATTTTGTCCCTTTCAAATCATGTTAATTCTAAAAAAACCAAGGGTTAAGATCTGTTGTATAAACAGCTGGAAGGAATCACAAGTGGCCATAGAGCAGGTTGCCCCTGCCCTTGTACTGGTTGGTCATATGCCCAGTGGCCCCGGTGTAAAACTGGTCCAGGTCATACATGTAATTGATGGGGGTAATTATTTACTCAAGTAATAATCCAGCCAACAACAGTAAATCGATTTCCCCTGTTTTAACGGAATACGCCGCATTGAGTAACCTCAGGTTAGCTTCCAGCAAATTGATCTGGGCTTCTCTCAATTCCAGCGGTGATGAGGCCCCTACCTGATATCGTTCGATAGCAATTTCATTATTCTCCCTCGCAACTTCTCTGTTCGAAAGTTCCATTTCACGTAGTTGGATATTGTTCTGATAACTGATAAATACGGAATACAATTCCCTTTCAAGGCTCAGCTTTATGGCCTCGAAATTAAATTTTGAATTCTCCGCATTTATTTTTGCGTTCTGTATTCTACGGTTCAGGTTAAAACCATCAAATAGATTCCAGGAGGCAGAAACACCGTAATTTACTCCGTTTGACTGGCGGTTCAACAGAAAGCCGGCCTGTGCTTCAGATTTAGCATAATTGTAACCCACATTTACTCCTATAGCAGGGATTCGGTCACCAAACAGCTCCTTTTGTACAAGTTTTGAAGCATTTAATTCATATTCGGCAGCCAGTAATTCAGGATTATTCTTCTCCAAGGCAGCATTTAATTCTTCATATTGAAGGTTCGTATTTAACTCCGGATCAAAAACCACATAGTAATCCAGGGTTACATCCCGGCCTAAAAGCTCATTTAATGTCGTTTTAGAAGCTGCCAGTCTTTCCTGTTGGATCATATAATTCGATTTATCCTGGTTGAGATCTACCTGGGCCTGTAGGAACTCCATTTTTGAAGCTTTCCCAAATTCATATTTATTTTTGGCGATCTCCAACCGGTCTTCTGATAATCCGATATTCTCAGCCAGAAGTTCCAGCCTGATCTGCTCTAATGCGACCGTATAAAATTCTACAGCAATTTGCGCAACGACATTTTGAATAACTGATTTGGTCAGTTCATTTCCCTGTTTCTCCAGTTCTTCCAATCTATTCTTGGTATGGAACATAGTAGTGCCATCAAACAGTGTCCAGTTTAAGACCGCACTGGCGGCAAAATTATTTGATTTTGCTCCATCCCTGTTCTGTTCGTCACCACTTATGAAGGTTTGCGAGGTATTTTCAACAGTGTATCTTTGTGCAGCGGTAGCATCAAGAATAGGCAGAAAACCTGCATTACCCACCGTGTTGTTATTGGCGGCGATCTGCTTTTGGCCCTCGGATATTTTAATATTGAAATTATTCTCCATTCCGATCATTATGGCTGATGACAATTCCAATGTATCCTGGGCTTGCATTTTCAGGCAGCCAATAATTAATAAGAGGTATAGAATAAGGAGGTGTCTTTTCATTTTCACTACAATTTATCTATAATCTTGACATTCTACCTTTTTTACTGGTCAGGTAACTGTAAATAGCAGGAATTACAAAAAGGGTCAGGATGGTAGAAAATATTAATCCACCTATAACCGCTATTCCCATGGATACCCTGCTTTCAGCTCCTGCACCTAGGGCCAGGGCAATAGGCAATATACCTAATACCGTAGAAAGGCTCGTCATTAAAATGGGGCGGAATCGTGCTCTGGCGGCCCCAACTATAGAATCATATACATTCATTCCGGATGCCTTCCGTTGATTAGCGAATTCAACGATCAATATACCATTTTTAGATACTAGTCCTATCAGCATGATGATACCAATCTGACTGAAAATATTCAGCGTTTCTCCAAAATACCAGAGTGAAATTAAAGTCCCGGTAAGAGCCAATGGAACAGTAAACATAATGATCAAAGGATCTCTGAAGCTTTCGAATTGAGCTGAAAGAACCAGGTAAATCAGAATTAATGCAAAGGCAAAGGCAAAATACAGATTGCCGGAACTTTCCTGAAATTCCTTGGATTGACCCGCTAAAGCAGTGGAGTAAGTATCATCCAGCACTTCATCAGCTACTTTATCCATAGCAGCCAAACCATCACCCAATTTCGTGCCGGGGGAAAGGCTGGCAGAAATGGTGGCTGAAACAAATCGATTGTACCGGTACAATTGAGGAGGTGAAGATTGTTCTTCCATACTGATCAGATTATCCAGTTGTATAAGGGATCCATTATTGCTTCTGACATAAAGAGACCTTAAATCAAGTGGATCATTTCTATTCTCCTTGGTAACCTGTCCAATCACATAATATTGTTTCCCGTTCATCACGAAATATCCAAATCTCTGGCCGCTCAGTCCGAGTTGCAGGGTTTGAGCAACATCCCTCACCGAAACCCCCATGCTTCGCGCCTTTTCACGATTTATCTCAATCCTTACCTCCGGTTTCGTAAATTTCAGATTCACATCCACATATTGAAATGCCGGGTCTGCACCTGCTTTTTCCAGAAATTCAGGTAATACTTCTTTAAGTTTTTCAAGTGTAGGGGCCTGGATAACATACTGGACCGGAAGTCCTGATCGGCGGGAACCAATAGATTGAGGTTCTATCATAAAACCACGCGCCATAGTGATCTCATTTAATTTGGGCCTCACTCGGTTAACAATTTGCGATTGTGTCTCCTGCCGTATTTCGGCGTCTACAAGCTTTGCGAACATCATAGCTGAATTGGATGACCCACCTCCAAATCCAGGAGAAGTGATCGAGACAATATTCTCTATTTCAGGAACTTCTTCGTCAATAACCTCCAATACTTTGGTTACATAAACATCCATATATTCAAAGGATGCTCCTTCCGGACCAGTGGCCATTAACCTGAACATCGAACGGTCCTCCAGCGGAGACAATTCATTTGGTATTATTTTAATAAAATGATAAATGCCAAGTCCGGCTAATAAAATTACAACAAATGCCATCCATCTTTTTCTCATAAACCCTTCAAGAATACTGGAATACTGGTCGTTGAGCCATACGAAAAATGGTTCGGTCAGATTGTAAAAGATATTATGCTTCTTTCGTCTTTTCAATATTCTGGAAGAAAGCATGGGGGTGAGAGATAGGGCTACAAATGAAGAAATGATCACAGCAAAAGATACCACGATGCCAAATTCCCTGAATAAACGACCTGTCAGTCCCTGTAAAAATATTACAGGAAGAAAGACAGAGGCAAGGGCCACAGTGGTTGACACTACCGCGAAGAAAATTTCCTTGGCACCCTGAAACGCGGCTTCCATGGGCGGTTCACCGGATTCGATCTTAGTATAAATATTCTCCAATACGACAATGGCATCATCTACAACAAGACCTATCGCAAGGACAATACCTAGCATGGTAAGTACATTTATCGAAAATCCGGCGACATACATTACAAAAAAAGTTCCGATGAGTGAAATAGGAATGGTTATGACGGGTATCAAGGTTGTTCTCCAATCTCTCAAAAAGAGGAAAATGATCAATACGACCAGAGAAAAAGCAAGATATATGGTCTGTTGAACCTCAGCAATGGAGTCCTGGATGTATTCCGTAGTATCAAATCCGATGTAGGTATGAATATCTTGTGGCAGATCTTTTTTTATTGACTCCCATCTCTTATAAAATTCTTCTGCAATTTCGAGATTATTTGTTCCGGGTTGTGGAACAATAGCGTTGATCACCATTGGAATGCCATTACTGCGCAGAATCGACCGGTCATTTTCAGGATAGAATTCTGCCCGTCCAATATCCCTGAATTTTATGATGATATCATCTTGTTCCTTGACAATCAATTCATTGAATTCTTCCGGGGAAGATAATCTACCATGGGTTCGGATGGTTAGCTCCATACTGCTGCCCTCCAACACACCAGTTGGTAATTCCAGGTTTTGGGAATTAACAGCCGTAAGAATATCAAGCGGTGTGAGTTCATATGCCGCTAACCTGTCAGGATCCATCCATAAACGAATAGAATACTTTCTTTCCCCCCATATCATCACCTGGCTCACGCCCGGAATGGTTTGAAATCTTTCCTTGAAAACATTATTGGCTATATCCGACAATTCCATTAGATTCCTTCTCTCGCTGGAGATCATCAACATTATAATAGGACTGGTATCCGCATCTGCCTTAGTAACGATGGGTGGATCAGCATCAGGGGGTAATTGACGCATGGCGCGGGATACCCTGTCCCTTACATCATTGGCGGCTGCTTCCAGGTTGGATTCCAAATCAAATTCAACGGTAATCGAACTCCTGCCATCCCGGCTTGAGGATGAGAGCGTTTTTATGCCTTCAATCCCGTTGATGGATTCTTCAAGGGGTTCAGTTATCTGGGTTTCAATAACTTCTGCATTAGCTCCAACATATGAGGTTGAAACCGTAATGATAGGAGGATCAACACTGGGATATTCCCGGATTCCCAGGAAAAAGAATCCAATGATTCCGAATATAAGAATCGTAAGTGATAGCACGATGGCCAATACTGGCCGGTTGATACTTATTCTGGAGAGACTTGCCATATAAACGTGTCAGTTAACCATAGTTATATTCACTGGCATACCTTGCCGTATTTGTAAAATACCAGTAGTAATTACTGTATCACCCGGT
The DNA here is from genome assembly GCA_965365715.1 of uncultured Cyclobacteriaceae bacterium. GTDB lineage: Bacteria > Bacteroidota > Bacteroidia > Cytophagales > Cyclobacteriaceae > JAGTVG01. The sequence continues at coordinate 8,442 of CBDUCT010000019.1, forward strand.
TGTATGCCCTGCGTAATATGTACATCATCCTCGGTACGTAACCCAATTTCGACTTCCTCCTGATTCACAAGGCCATTTTTAAAGGTATATACCTTATGGCTGTTTAATTCCGGAATTACAGATTCCGATGGGACCATTAAAGCATTTGGTAATACATCCAGCACGTAATCTATATTAGCGAACTGCCCTGGAAATAATATACCCTCATCATTTTTGCAAATGGCCCTGATTTGAAGTGTCCTGGTTCGCGGATCAATTCGTGGTTCTACAGCATAGATAATTCCTGTAAACATACGGCTGGATGATTCAACAACGAATTTGATAGAATCCCCTATATCCACCAATGAGGTATATTTCCCTGGAATAGAAAACTCTATTTTGATCGGATTTATATTATAAATATTGGCAACAAGATCTGAAGGTGAGATGTAACTACCTTCACTAACCTGTCTTAAGCCTATAATACCATCAAATGGTGCATAAACTTTATGTTTCGCTATTCGGGCTTCCCGTTCCTTGATATCACTCAGTGTTGTGTTTAATGTTGTCAAGGCAATTTCATATTCTTCGCGGCTGATTGCCTCTTTCTCCAATAACTGCCTCATCCTGTATTCAATATCCTCATTCAATTTCTGAGTATATTTCAAACGCTCCAATTGTGCGTAGATCTCATCGTCATTAATTGTTAGCAACAGGTCATGTTTTGCTACCCTCTGCCCTTCTTTAAAATAGATCCCTTCAATTTTCCCTGATATCTCACTTTTAAGTGCCACAGATTCATTCGCTATGATGGCACCTGTAATTTTTATAACATTTTCAATGCGTTGGGGATGAATTATTTTAGCCTCCACCGGCACGATTGTGCTTCCTCGAGGTGTAGCCATTTCAGGCCCTTTTTCATCGGGTTTTAATTTAGGATACAGAATCAGTCCTATAATAACAATGGCTATTATTAAAAATAGAACCGTCTTTAGACTTTTATTCATTTGAAAAAATATTTACTTAAATTTCATCATTAATTCTGAAGAAATTCTGTTTTTAAACCATTTTGAAATATTTATTTCAATTTTTTATGTCCTGACCTATTTTTAAAATTCAGCTTTTAATTAAAAATTTCCATTAACACCTTAAAAGATTTAAGTTCTTTTAAATGTTCGAAATGTATTTGATAGAACAGGATGATCATAGATAGGATCTTGCGGCGCAATTCATTTGAAAGTGTAATATCCGAATCGTAGGGAGCCTCTATCAATTGATCGATTTTTCTAAAGTCTCTTTCAGGCAGGGAAACAAGATAATTATTTGATTCGATCTCATGAACCATGTCCGAGATTTTTAGGGGTTCAATACCCTGGTATCTGGCATACTTGAACATAAACTGAAGATGAAAATTCATAGAAGGTTCATGCACATTATCATAAAACAAAAGGGATTCCTCCATGAAATTATATAATTCAGGATTGGCCTCTTCTTCTCTTAATGTCTTATATAAAATTTCTGTGATAAATAACGCGACAGAAGATTTTATAACATTGTAAGGAATTGATTTATAAGGGTGCCAGCATTTGATCTCAGCAATTCTGTTTATATCTGCATGGTTTTTATTGTAAACGACCATGTCCAGAAGGGTCATGGGTTGGAAATAAGAAACAGGATATCTGGGTTTGCTGGATCTTACGTTATTTATAATATAATTCTTAAGTCCGAATTGAGCCGTATAGATCCTGGCTATCACAGATGATTCCCTGAACTTAACAAAGTTGAATACTATGCCTTTCGTTTTGTACTTCATCCGTTAAACCCCGATAAAAGAATTATTTGGAGTGCTTTTCCGATTCATTGTAACAAGTGCGGCAAAGAGGTTCATAAATATCCTTCTCGCCGATCACAACGGTATCTTTATCTTTTGTTATCCTGTGTGAATAAACGGCAATGGCCCCACACCTGATGCATATGGGATGTACTTTCGTAACAAATTCAGCTATAGCCATTAATGCCGGCATCGGTCCAAAAGGTTTGCCTAAATAATCCATATCAAGTCCGGCAATTATAACCCTTTTGCCCTGATCGGCCAGTTTAGTAACTACTTCAGTCAGATGATCATCAAAGAACTGGGCTTCATCTATCCCAACAACATCAGAATTTCCTGCCAATAATAATATATCCTGTGAAAAATTAACTGGTGTTGACCTTATCTGGGTTTCATCATGGGATACCACGTAATCATCGTGATAACGCTTATCGATCACAGGTTTAAAGATCTCAACTTTCTGTCTCGCAATGATGGCCCTGTTCAATCTACGGATCAACTCTTCCGTCTTTCCGGAAAACATGGCTCCGGCGATTACTTCTACCCATCCGGTATTTTGTAAAGGGCCCTTATTTTTACTACCTAAGTTAGGTTCAACAAACATTTATTCTAATTCTATGGAGTCTGCAAATTCTGCAATACAGAATTGCAATTCTAACTTATAACCGATATATTATTCACATTATACGAATAAAGCACATCGATTATACATAAATGAAATAAAATTTCGTTTTTTTATAAAGTTAGTTATAATGCTAAAGTATTGATATGGAAACCGCTATTAATCATGACTATATAAATTCCTATGCCGAAGCATATACAAACAGGATTGTGGATAGATATTTTTCTGAGAATTCGATAATTGATGGAGAAAATATTCTATCTATTACTGAATTCCGACAAATCAATTTATTTATTGTCAAAAATATAATGGTCAAATGGGAGATGGAAGCAAAAAAATTGCGAAGTCCATTCTTCGATTATACCAGTCAGGAAGTACAGGATGCTTTGCAGGATTTCATGAATGTGCTTTCGAAAAACATTTCAATTGAGCAAAAAGTATTCAAGCCATTATTAAAAATGGCCGTTAATGAAGTTCTTATACTGATCTTTTCACCCTATGATTTCTTTAGAAACGAATTATTGAATATAGGTACTCCCGTAAGCCTTGCCGAACTGGAAAAAAGAAAAAAATTCATAAAAATCAACAGTGAACTCTACCATGCTTATGTTCAAAAGATCGAAATGGCTGGTGTTGATAATATGCAGATCAAAGAAGCAAAGGAGTATTTTGATGAGGTTTGTGAAGAAATAAATTTTTCACCTGAGGAACCTGATGAGTACATCAGTCTGTTTTCAAATGAAATCCAGTTCGATCTCAAGAAAGTGTATGCGGAAGTTGCAGATGAATCTGATAAGATGAAAGATGATTCTGAAAAGAAGGATAATGAAACTGAGAAGAAGGAAGATACAGGTGAAAAGATAGAAGATGAAACAGATCAAAAGGCAGATCCAGAAATAGATCCAGGTTCAGAGCCGGGAGAGCAAAAAGTTCCAATCCATGAAAAGTATTTTCAAAAGAAAGCTACGCTGGTGGATGAACTGAAGAAGGAACCCGCAAGCACTGTCCTTGACTTTCATCAGAAACAAAAGATTGACAGTATTAAAAAGAACATTTCCATTCAACAGAGATTCAGGTTCGTTCGGGAACTCTTCAGTGAGAATGATGAATTATTCTCCGAGATTATTGAATATCTTGACAATTGCAGCAGCATTGAGGAAGCCAACTCTTACCTGAATGAAAAATTCCTGGCCAATGGTCAGTGGAATAATGAGAACGATTCTGTTATAGAATTCCTCTCTGTAGTGAGCAAAAAATTTCCGGATTAACGCACGAAGATCTGCATTCTGTGGGCATCAAGTTTCAATAGTATAAACAATAATATTGAAAAGGCCCATAATGAGGATCCGCCATAACTGAAGAATGGCAAAGGTATACCAATGACCGGAAACAACCCGATCGTCATACCTATATTGATCATAAAATGAAAAAATATAATAGAGCCAACTGCATATCCATAGGTCTGGGCAAATCTTGATTTCTGCCGTTCTGCGATATAAAAGATCCTGAGAATAAGAAAAATAAATAAAATAATTACCAGTGAAGTTCCAATATAGCCATGTTCCTCACCCAGGGTACAAAAAATAAAATCTGTTGATTGTTCAGGGACAAAATCAAATTTTGTCTGGGTTCCGTTTAAGAAACCCTTCCCCCAAAACTGACCCGAACCTATAGCAATTTTTGATTGGGTAACGTTCCAACCGTCACCGAGCGGATCAGAATCAGGATTGATAAGTACCCGCAGTCTTTTCTGATGATGTGGTTTTAGTATTTTCGACTGAAAATAATCCACACTAAAGGTTACGCCGATCGTAAATAGCATAATAATCACGATACTGGCAATTCGTTTAAACGTTTTATCTGCAAACAGGATGGCTATAACAGCGATGACAACTATTGCGATAACTATATAAATCTGGCTGATGAATAGTGTGGAAATAAATATTAAGACCAGTAAAAGTCCAATCACCAATACCAATGGTGACAATCCTTCCCGGTAAAATACTAGAATAAAAGAAAAATAAATCAAAGCGGTACCAGGGTCGGGTTGTATAAGAATCAACAGGATGGGTATGACCACTATTGCTGATACCATGGTTATCTGCCGTTTGCTGCTAAAACGAAATCCAGGTGTGCTAATAAACCTTGCTACCGCCAGGGCAGTTATAAATTTGGCAAATTCTGAGGGCTGTATCTTGAAAAATGAGCCTATTTCAAACCAGGATCTGGCACCGGAAACTTTGTCGCCGAATAAAAGCACAAAAATCAGCATTAGCACAATTATGCCATAGAGGATATATGATATTGATTCATAAAACTGGAAATCTATGGATACAATAATAAAAAAGATAATTATCGTGCTGCCGATCCAGATAAGCTGTTTTCCTGAGCCGAGGGAGAAATCAAATATATTCATCCCGGCACCCTCCTGATATACGGAAGCATAAATATTTAACCAGCCCATAATTACGAGTATACCGTATACAAATATGGTCAACCAATCAATCTGATTTAATATGTTGCTATCTCTTCTCAATACAAAAAATCACCTTTGAGCACGAAATCCTCGAGCCATTTTCTTTTTATTTCACCTGTCAGATACTTTTCAATCACAAGACTTGATATGGAGGCAGCGGCTCTGCCACCCCAGCCAGCATTTTCCACATAAACCGCTATCGCGATTTGTGGATCATCTTTAGGGGCAAATCCCATGAATCCTGAATGGTCTTCACCATGTGGATTTTCGACGGTACTTGTTTTTCCACAGACCGCAATATTTTGCATGTATGCCCTTCTGCCAGATCCTGAACGCACAACTTCCTCCATCCCATTGATTACCGCATTAAAATGAACCGAATCAATTCCCACTTCATTTTTGATAAGGTATTTTAGATCGGGCAACCCGGTTTCATCTATTGATTTGATAATATGTGGCATATAGAAATATCCTTTATTTGCTAAAATAGCACCCAGGTTTGCCATCTGAAGTGGGGTAACAAGTGTTTCCCCCTGACCTATGCTCAGGGAATAGATATTGGAAAACTTCCATCTATTCTGACCATAAACCCTGTCGTAATAACCAACAGTGGGTACATACCCACTTTTCGGATTTGGAATATCTATGTCCGGTGTAACTCCAAGGCCAAATCTGACCACATAATTCCTCCATTTCTCCAGTCCAAACCTTGCATCAATATAGGGACTTGGATCCTCACCCTGGTTTATAATTCTTCTGAACACTTTGAAAAAATAATTATTGGAAGAATAGGTAATGGCTTCTTCAACATCATAATATCCAATTGGCGCCAGGTCCCCTATTAACCTTCCGTCACTATAAATCAATTCATCCTTATCGATAACATTTTCCTGAAGCGCGATCAGTGCCTGTATGGTCTTGAACATGGAACCCGGAGGATACATAGCCATAATAGGCCGGTTGAAGAGCGGTACGGCAGTATCCAGGGAGAGGGTTTGAAAATTTTCTGAGAATTCCCGTCCGGTAAGAATATTCGGATCATAGGATGGGGCCGAAACAATACTTAATATCTCACCTGTCGAGGGCTGTATAGCGACCAGGCTACCAACCTTTCCTACAAGGAGTTTTTCAGCATATTGCTGCAGACTAAGGTCAATAGTGGAAACCAGGTTACTTCCCGGGACAGACAAAGTGTCCAGCCGGCCTTCTTTATACAGACCTTGTTCAACGCCCCGAACATTGACCATTCTTTTTTTAACCCCCCTTTGACCGCGCAATGCCGTCTCATAACTTGATTCAACGCCGCTTATCCCGATATAGTCGCCCATGCGATAATAATTGGTAGTATCCCTGTCAAGCTGACTTTGGCTTATCTCTCCGATATAACCCAATGCATTCGATAAAACGGGATGAGGATATTCACGCACGGACCTGGCGGAAATATAAAATCCTTTAAAATTGATAAGTTTATCCTGAATCCTTGCAAATTCCTCATTTGAGATCTGCTTAATAAATATTGAAGGTTTAATAACGGAATACTTTCTGGCTGCATTATATTTTTCCATAAATGTTTCTTTGTCGATTCCAAACATGGAACAGAATTCAGTCGTATCCTTAACCTCCACTTCCATTGGAACCACCATCAGGTCATACATCGGATTATTTATAACCAATAACTCACCATTCCTGTCATAAATCAATCCCCGGTAAGGATATTCAATAATGCGCTGAATAATATTATTCTCAGCCGCCAAACGGTAGTTGTCGCTTAAGACCTGAATGCTGAGAAGTTTTATGAGAAAAATTATCCCAACAATCACAACGCCTATCCGGATTACTATCTTTCTTGAATCATTCATGTTAAACGGTCTCTATTATAAAATAGATTCTGTCCAATTACCAGCATAGCAAATGTAAACAAGCTGCTGAAAAATGTCTTTTTAATGATTAACCAAAAATGATAAAGTTCACCAGCTTCTATAAAGAATAACGAAAGATGATGCAAAAATATTAAAGGTAGAGCATAAGTAATAAACCATCCAAATCCCATAACCTTTAATGCCGGTATTCTTACATCCTCATATCCAGTACTTGGTGTTATGGTTGAAAGCCAAAATGGACGAAAATAAGCAATCAATGTTGCAGAAGCTGCATTAACGCCCAGGCTGTTATAAAATATATCTATTGAAAATCCTGTTACAAATCCCAATACCAACAGTATTACAGTACTTATCTCAAAGGGAAGCAATAATATAAAGCCAATATATATAAAACAAAATGCCGTACCGAACAATACCATATTGTCAAAAAGGAATACCTGCAACATGATATATATTACAAAGATCAGAAAATTATATATGATACTTCTACTATTCATTTAGCAATTCAACGGAATCTTTTTCCTGTCTAAAATAATTTTGTATTAAATACACATGAGATAAGGATTGAAAATCACTGGATAGTTCAACAACAATATTGTAAAATGTTTCATTTTCATCAATACTGAATTCCTTGATCTGACCAATTGGAATTCCTTCAGGAAAGATGGCGTTATATCCCGAGGTAGTTATAGAATCACCCACTTGCAGTTCCACATGCCGTGGTATGTATAATAAGTTGGCATATAATGGATCCAATCCATCCCATTTTGTTGTACCAAAGACCCCCAATCTACTTAACATGGAAGATACCTGCAAATCACCATGTAATAGACTATATAAAGTGGCATAATTATTTGATACGGTTTTAACAATTCCAACCACCCCGAAAGAACTTATTGCTCCCATTCCTGGTTCCAGTCCATCACGGGAACCCTTATCAATTGTTAGATAGTTATTGATTTTTTGAGTACTGTTATTAATTACTTTTGCCGGGATATAGTTGTATTGTATGGTGGTGTCAGTTGATGTCAAAAGAGAAGAGTCAGCACTCAGTATCGCGATACGTTTCTGGCTGATCAGGTCACGTAAAAATGCATTTTCCTTAGCCAGATTATCATTTTCGTCCACGAGATTAAAATACTGATATACACCTTGTCTCAATCCGAAGATGGATGCGACGATGTTATTGGAAGTATTGAAGAATGCAGCATTATGGAACGTACTGGTTCCTATTACCAACCAGAAAGCAATGATTTCCAGTACAATAAATGTAAAAAAAGCCCTATACTGATAGATTAATAGAAATAAACGACGCATTAGATGATTATGTCATCAAAACAGACCTGTATTCCTGAAGATTCTTTAATGCCAAACCTGTTCCCCTGACCACGGCTCTCAAAGGATCGTCGGCAACATGAATAGGCAACTTTGTTTTTAAAGCAAGTCTTTTATCCAAGCCCCTGAGAAGTGCCCCTCCTCCGGTTAAATGAATTCCATTATCGTATATATCTGCTGATAATTCAGGTGGAGATATTTCTAAAGCTTTCAGAACCGCTTCCTCTATTTTAGAAACAGATTTATCAATTGCAAATGCAATCTCCGAATATGAGATCTTTATAACTTTTGGAATACCCGTCATGAGGTCTCGTCCCCTGATCTCATAATCGTCTGGTGGTTCATCTAATTCAGTCAGGGCTGAACCCACTTCAATTTTAACTTTTTCTGCAGATCTTTCACCAATTAAGAGGTTATGCTGTCTTCGCATATAGTCAAGGATATCTTTATTGAACGTTTCGCCAGCTACCCTTATAGATTGGTCACAAACAATTCCGGAAAGAGCTATAACCGCTATTTCAGTTGTTCCTCCTCCAATATCAACTACCATGGATCCGACAGGCCTTTCAATATCAATTCCAATTCCCAATGCTGCTGCGATAGGTTCCTGTACCATATACACTTCCTTAGCCCCGGCATGTTCAGCTGAGTCCCTGACGGCTCTTTTTTCAACTTCGGTTATACCACTGGGTATACATATCACCATTCTATGGGATGTGGGAAAAATAGTCCGGCGATTTTCTATCATTTTGATCATCCCCCTGATCATATGCTCTGCTGCGTGAAAATCAGCAATCACGCCATCCTTCAAGGGTTTGATCGTTTTGATATTTTCATGGGTTTTTTCATGCATCTGCATGGCTTCCCGGCCAATTGCCAAAACTTTATTATTATTTTTATCTATTGCAATTATAGATGGTTCATCTACTACGATTTTATCCTTATTAATGATAAGCGTATTAGCTGTGCCAAGGTCTATGGCAATATCACTCGAGAAAAAATCAAACAATCCCATAGTATACTTATCCTGATTAGTTTATAATACTATATTTCTATTAATGTTTAAAATGCCTGAATCCTGTAAACACCATGGCCATATTATGGGCATCACAATAGTCTATAGAATCCTTGTCCCTGACAGATCCACCTGGTTGAATAACAGCCTTTATACCTGCCTGATCTGCTATTTCCACACAGTCAGGAAATGGGAAAAAAGCATCGGATGCCATAACAGCCCCATTCAGGTCCATGTTAAAGTTTCCCGCTTTTTTTATAGCCTGTTTTAAAGCATCCACCCTGGATGTCTGCCCTACACCACTGGCCAGCAGCTGGCCTTCTTTTGCTAATACAATTGTATTCGATTTGGTATGTTTGCAAACCTTACTGGCAAATAATAAAGCCCTGTTTTCTTCATCGGTTGTGGCCCGTCTGGTGGCCACTTTCAGATCCTCAAAACTATCAGTTTTCAGGTCCTTATCCTGTTCGAGGATTCCGTTAAGTAAGGTTTTTGCAATTTTCTTTTCCTTAAGTTTATCCTTCTTTACAAGAATTATCCTGTTCTTCTTCGTCTTGAGTACTTCGAGGGCCTCAGGTGCATATTCCGGAGCTATGATCACTTCAAAAAACAACTTGTTAATTTCTTCAGCTGCTTCACGATCCACTGTTCTGTTTGTTGCCAGAATACCCCCGAATGCCGATATCGTATCAGCTTCAAAAGCCTTTAGGTAAGCCTCCTTAACAGAACTGCCTGTTGCTGCCCCGCAAGCGTTGGTATGTTTTAATATAGCAAATGCTGTTTCCTCTTCAAACTCTTCCACCAACGCTACCGCTGCATCAATATCCACCAGGTTATTATAGGACAATGCTTTACCATGGATCTGTTCAAACAATGATCCCAGGTCACCATAAAATACACCCTTTTGATGCGGATTTTCACCATATCTCAATTCAGTAGCTTTTAGTTCACTGATCTTTAAAGCTGGAATTTGTAATTCCCTGTTAAAATAATTGAAAATAGCAGAATCGTAATGCGATGAAACATTGAATGCCTGGGCAGCCAGGTATTTACGATCTTCAAGATCAGTTCTGCATCCTTTTTCCTGCAGGATATCTGTTAGCTCCTGGTATTGATTTTTGGATGCCACTATAGCTACGTCCTTAAAGTTCTTGGCTGCAGCGCGTATTAGAGAAATACCTCCAATATCAATTTTTTCAATTATTGATTGCTCATCGGCACCGCTCGATACTGTTTCCTCAAATGGATATAGATCAACGATGATCAAATCCAGGTCAGGAATATCATATTCCTTCACTTCTTCCTGGTCGGAAGGATTATCACGCCGGGATAATATTCCACCAAAGACTTTAGGATGCAGGGTTTTTACGCGTCCTCCAAGAATTGAAGGATATCCTGTCAGTGATTCCACAGCAGTCACTTCGATACCCTGTTCCTGAATAAATTTCTGGGTTCCGCCTGTGGAATATATACTTACGCCATTATCTTTCAGTATTTTAAGGATCGGTTCCAACTGGTCCTTGTAATACACTGAGATGAGAGCAGATTGAATTTTTTTTCTTCCCATAATTTGGATTCTCAAAAGTGCAAAGCTAATGTTTTTTATTCATTTATTATCAGTTCT
>CBDUCT010000020.1:0-18990 GCA_965365715.1 uncultured Cyclobacteriaceae bacterium
AGCCTTATTCCGTTTATCATCCCTGGCGTTAAACAATCCCGGAATATCTTTACAGGTCGCTTAATCTTTTCCGGTTTTATAATCTATGATACGGATCACTCCATTTTTCAGGTCAACCCTATCGATAATTCCTCTAAGACCAACTTTAACATGTTTCTGGGATAAATTTATGGGTATGTCATAAGAATACTTCTGTTCAAGTCCGACAATTTCGAATGGGCATGCCAATTCATCCTTTTCCAGAATTTTCAGGACATAGTTTTTTATGATCTCCAATCCAAGAATATTTTTTCCTTCCAGATTAAAATCTGCAGAGTATTCCTGGCCATAGTATCTGGCAAAGGATCTTTTTATCGAATTAACAACTCCTTTCCTAATATTCTTAATTGAATCCGCATTCAGCATCATCCCAAGGAAAGGCTTATAGAGATCTTCCATAGTGTGATGCAGGATATTCCCAAATTTTGCTGCATCCAGATCCTCGGAAACTTCCTCCTCCTCCCTGATATCAAGTACGTTTCTATAATAAAAGCTTAAGGGACATGATAAATATACATTTAATGAAGAAGGTGAGAACTTATACTTTTTATCCTGGTAAAATCTGGCCAGTCGGGCAAATATGAAGTTATCCTTTTTTATAACAATAGGCTTAGCATCCGAAACGGAAATTTCCAATGCCATAGAAAACAGTTGAACTTTGTATCCAGACTCAAGTTTTAACTGATATATATACCGGCTTGGCTCTGATGGGCGGGTGTAGGAATCTTCTGTATTGTAAATCATAAATACATTTGATGATCTTTGAACCAGCCTGTAATACAGGTAAGAATAAATGGCATCCTGTGTATCCGGATTGGGCAGTTTGAAAGCTCTTCGAATGTTATAGGGAATAAATGATCTTAAGGAACCGGTACTAGGCAATAATCCTTCATTTGCACATAAAATGATAACATTTTTAAAGTCCAGATTCCTCGTTTCCAATAGCCCCATTATTTGCAAACCTTCCAGAGGCTCTCCGGAAAACGGTATTTTTTCCAGTTGAGAATAATTCTTTATGATCCGCCTGAGCATAACCGGGGAAACACTAACTTTCTTTTCGGTGAATATGTCATTTAGCCTTTCAAGGAGCTTGTAAAATACAATAGAGAATTCCTTCTCAAAAAAGAATTTCTCATCATCAAAGGAATCGAAAGACCTTCTTATCCGGATCAGGATATCTACGAGATATCCAAACAGATCCACACTGGCATGCGGATCAAATACAGCAGATAAAAACACATCCTCATCGAAAAATTCTGAAGGAACATATATGATGTTCTTCTGCTCAATCCTGTGGATTATTTTTCCAGCATTATCTTTAGAATTGCCTGATATAAAATGATGATTCAAAATACTGAGAACCTGCTGGTAATTATACCAGGTTTTATTTTTTCCAGGTCTTCTGTTCTCCTGTAACTCAAGAAGCATATCTATCAGGCTGTAAAAAGATGAGTTTGCCAGTGGATATCCCATGGTTATATTCAATTTACTAAGGCTGGCAGGCAAACTATATAAAACCTGTGATAATAGGGATTCATCCGGTATTACAACTACAGTATTGTCTGTTTCATTTTCTCCCTGATCCCTGATCAGGCTATGGATAATATTTCCGGCAATTTTTGTTTGCCCTGAATATTGAGATGATGCTATGGCCTTAATTTCTTTTTTTACATCTTTAAAATGACCAGGCGTCCTGGCAGGAAAAGTTTTTCCAAACACTTTATCCTTATAATACTGCCTGAGGAACAATCCTGCTTCATGTCCGGGATTATCGAAATAATAAGAATCCAGATCCCAGAATATATCTCCTTTAGAAGATTCAATAAACCATTTAATAATCAACTCCTCGCTGGGTGCGAGGGCATTGAACCCGGCGAAGATTACTTTTCCTTTCCCCCACTTCTGCTTCCCGATCTTAATCTCATGACAAAGTGCGCGATAGATCATCCCCGAGTATGCCTTCCCTTCCTTTTTCAATACTTCCTGGTAGGATTTGTAAACCGGATATAAATTAGACCAGAACCTGATAAAAGAATCTTTTTGTTTTGTTTTATTGTTTAATGCATTTCCCCAGAATCTCTGAAGTGCATCCATTTCAGAATCAGATAGGAAAGCAAATTCAACATCTATTTCTTTTAGGTTTTTAATAGTAGTGAACAGGCTTTTCACCTTTACAAGGTTTTTGTCTATCTCGTTAAAGTCTTTCAATAACATATCACCCCAGAAATAGAACTTATCGAAAGATTCATCGAATCCCGTAACTTTCCTAAAGACATCATACAGGTCTATCAACAGAGATAGATTATCACCCGGAGTATGATTCATCATTGAATAAACAAAATCCTCAAAGCTGATGATTGACGGTGACCAGATCGGGTTCTTTATTTTGCCAGCCAGTGCTTTTGTAAAGAACAATCCCGCCCGTCTGTTTGGGAAAATAATCGTCAGATCTTCCAGCCTGCCTGAATAATCTATCAGAAGTTTTTCGGTTAGCTCATCGATAAAAGACCTGCATCCGGACATATGATTATACTTCAACAAGTTCCCCATTATTTAAATACAGGACATAACCCTCAATATTTTTATATCCCATTCGTCTAAGAATATTCTTATAATTTTTTACCTGGTTAATATCAGCACCTCGCTTTTCACCGGTTTTATAGTCTACGACTATGGCATTATTATCCCAGATCATAACCCTATCCATCCTGCGCAGATGCCCTTTTTCAGGCAGGACAGGCACTTCTGTTTTAATCTCCCAATTATCTGTAAACCAGTTGTTGATTTTGTCATCTTTCCATAATTTATCGAGCATTTCCGAAAGCATGATTTTATCATTGTTGCTTATTTCACCAGACACAACCTGCATTGACAGTATATTATCAACCTGATCTTTTTTATAGATCATTGACAGGATGTCGTGAAGCATAATTCCATAATTTATTTTCTCACCTGTTGCTTTAATGTCATCGGTTGATAAAATATCCGCCTGCCGCCTGATACTTATCATATTATACCAGCTGCCGGTTTTATATTCATCCAGCAAGTAAAAAGACACCTTTTTATCCTTTTTCTCTGGAAAAGGCATTTTGCCTAACTTGAATAAATGTTTTTCCTCATCCCAATATGTTCTAAGATCCGGGTCACCCTGATTATCGGTATCGTTTTCCAGGGTATCATTAGTACTTAATAAACGGAGCATCAAATCCCCTACCGTATGGATTCTGTTCAAATTTCCAGGTAATTCAGCAAAAACGAATAATCCCTCTTCTGCCCTGGTGAGGGCGACGTATAACAGATTCAGGTTATCCATGTACGCAAGCGATTTTTCGTTATAGTAAGAATCGGCAAAATCAGAATGCCTTAGTTGCTTGGAATAACGAATCGGATATGCAGGAATACGATCAAGAACCGGCAAATTGGAAGAGCCCCAGATCATGTTATCATTCCTGCTTGAATGGTCAATATCCCAACTGCAATAAGGTATTAATACATTCTTAAATTGAAGTCCTTTAGATTGATGTATCGTTAAAATTAAAATTGAATTCTGCTCCATTGATGGTTTTATAGATCTGTTTTTACCTTCTTCAAACCACCACCTGATGAATGAATGAATATCATTGGTATTCTTCTCAAGATATTCCAGTGTAACATTCTGCAATCCCAGCAAATAGGACTTTTCATTGGGATATTGATGGAGATTGAGCAGAATAATCACTTCTTCAATAAGGTCTGTAATGGGCACTGACCTGTATCTGTCAAAATCGATCTGACCTTCTACGTCCAGTAATTTAGAATTCAGTTCTTTATGATATTCCATATCCAGTGTTTTCCGGAAAACTTCTGCAAAGTCGATTTTTTCAGATCCGAATTTCAGTATGGAAAGCCAGTAATAGAAATTGGTCGTGGCTATTATATCCTCTTTGTCAATTACGAGTCTAAGAAAATAGATTACAATATTAATCGCGGGAGAGGTTCTGAGAAACAAGGATTCCGAAGAAATTACTTCAAAACTGTATCTTTTATCCTGCTGGCAGTTGTTTTTATGGCTTAATAAATAATTCGCAACTTTTCTGCCTTCCTCCTTTGTTCGTACCAGAATGGCAATATCCCTGGGCTGGTATCCTCTATCTTGTAGTTGTTTAATAATCTCTACCAATTCAGGTAAAACAGATTCTTTCCATGAAGATCTTTTCCCCTGCTCCTCTGAACCAGGAATAAACTGTACCTGTACCAGACCGTCCTGATGATAGGTTTTCCCTTCAGGAAGATCCTGATGTACGTCCGAATATGCTTTGTTAAAACGATCAGCATAACCTGACACATTTTCTCTCAATAATTGATCAGGTATTTCTTCAATTTCCTCCCGGATGTTATTCTGGAGTATTCCTGCCAAAGATTTGAACAGAGCGTTATTAAATGAAACAATATGCTTCAGGCTTCTCCAGTTATCGGATAGCGGTTTAACTTTAATCGGAAAATATCTTACATCATGATCGACCTGTCTTTGCAAAACCTCCCAATCCCCACCCCGCCATCTGTATATGGATTGCTTAACATCACCAACGATCATGTTCATATGACCCATTGAAAGGCTGTTCAAGATCAAAGGAAGAAAATTATTCCACTGATAACGACTTGTATCCTGAAATTCATCTATCAGGAAGTGCCTGTAAAAGCTGCCCACCTTTTCATAAATAAATGGTGCATCATTATCCCCTATAACAGTGTTTAAAAGATACGTCAGATCGGAAATAAGAACGACATCATTAAGGTTACGATATTCCTTCACACCTTCAATCAGGTTTTTCAGTATACCCATATAAAAAAAGTTCCTCTCAACTTCATTATATGTGTTATCTTTAATGATCTCCAGGGAATAAAAATTGAATGCTTCTTTATAGTGCTCAAAAAGTCCATCCCGTAGCAGACTTTTAATTGCTTCCTGCTTTTTAGATTTTTTAGTAAACCAGGCTTCAATGGAATCTAAGCTGTTTTTTATATAAGTATTTGAAAGATTAATATTCATATCTCCTGCAGCCATTTTTTGATAAAAGCCTGCAGGACCTTTTTCGCCAAAGTAAAAATCAGATATTTCCAAACCATGATCCTTTATTCTTTCAAGTCCATCCTGTCCATGTTTTTTGATTTCGGAAAGGATTTTCTTCCTTACTGATTTAATTTCAAGCAGCATCTCTGTCATTTGAGATGTATCTGATATCTTATCGCTTAATGCTTTATAATAATTGCTAAAACTCTCATTAAAGATCTGTCCTGATAGTTGTCTGATATCGTACCTGATATCCCATGATTTACTGGATTCGATCTTACTAAGGGCAAAACGAACAAGCCATTTTTTAAGATCCTGATCATGATCTATTTGTATAAAAAGCCGGTCCGTAATCGCATCCTTAACTTTGTCCAGGTCAAACTCAAGATCATATCCTCCCTGAATTCCAAGGTCTCTTGAAAATGCACTTATCACTCTTTGAAAAAAACTATCGATGGTGCTCACCGAGAAGTTTGAATAGGAATGCAGGAGCATATGTAAAGTTACCCGGGCCCTTTCAGTCAATTGGATCCGGTTCAGGTTTAATGCTTCGGAAAGCGTAAAAACAAGTGATTCATCTGCTTTTTCATCCGATAAGTCGAATAAGAAATCAATGATCCTGGCCTTCATCTCGTTGGTAGCCTTGTTCGTAAAAGTTACAGCAAGGATCCTGTTGAAATAATCCGGTTTTTCCAAGGCTAATTTTAAGAATTCAAGTGCCAGTTGATAGGTCTTGCCAGACCCTGCTGAGGATCGAAATACTTTAAATTCGAGGGATTCCAATTGTGACTTAAAATAATTTGATTTATCTCTTTTATCCGAATTATCTAAAGACCAATATACGCCAATTAAGCAAATAATGATTATTTAAAAAGTTTAAATGCCACAAGTTGCTTTAAATTATTATTGGATGTAATTTTGGCCTCTTTTTAATCAATCTAAATAAACTTAAGGATGGGGAAAACGGTGGCGGATCTAAGGGTTGGTGAATCTGGGATCATCAATGGATTTCATAACAGTTCCCTGACTCTAAAGCTGCTTGAAATGGGATTTTTACCTGGCTCAAAGGTTAAATTGAATTTCAAGGCCCCGCTGGGTGATCCTATATCAATCAGGGTTTCAGGATATAATGTTTCTATACGTCTTGATGAAGCTGCTATGATTTTATTACAGTAATTTTTTATGGCAAACAAAAAATATATTCAGGTTGCCTTAGTCGGAAATCCAAATTCCGGAAAAACCTCCCTTTTTAATCAGCTTACTGGTCTAAAGCAGAAAATTGGAAACTATCCCGGCATCACAGTCGATAAAAAAACCGGCGTTTGTTCATTAAAAGAGGGTAAAAAAGCAAGTATCATAGATCTTCCCGGAACTTATAGTATATATCCCAGATCTGATGATGAACGGGTTGTATTCGAAACGATATATGATTTGAATCCGATCACCAAGCCGGATGTGGTTATTGCGATTGTCGATGGAGTTAACCTTAAAAGGAATTTATTACTTTTTACCCAGATTCATGACATGGGAATTCCCGTAATACTGGCAATCAATATGATGGATGTAGCCGACCGGTCGGGGATTAAAATAAACCTGAAAAAGATTGAGAAGTCAATGAATGTTCCTGTAGTGGGGATCAATGCAAGAACCGGGGATGGAATTGATAAAGTTAAGGATTTATTATCATCTGCAGCTTCCACTAAAAAGCATAGGCCTTTCTACGACGTAAGGAATTTTACACCCGAACTGATCGATGAAATTAAAAGGGAATTCAAACTAGAAAATAATTATCAGGCCTATCTGATCATTCATCAATATAAGCATGTCCATCAGTTATCCATTGCACAGAAAGAATTTATTGAAAGTCTGATTGATAAATATGATTTCAATATAAGTTCTGTCCAGGCTAAGGAAACCATTGACCGTTATTCAATTATTAACGAATTGATTGATGGATCAATCAAGGTTAAACTGGATGGGCAACAATTCCGCTTCACCGATAAAATAGACAGCGTTTTGACCCACAAGATATGGGGATATTTGATTTTCATGGTTATTCTTATGGCAATTTTTCAATCCATTTTTGCATGGGCTGAATATCCGATGGACTTTATCGACAGATCGATCAGCAATCTCAGTTTAGCCTTAAAAAGCAAATTTCCGGATGGCCCTTTTTTCGCATTAATTACGGATGGAATCTTACCGGGAATAGGAGGTATCCTGATGTTCGTACCCCAGATCATGTTGCTCTTCCTGTTTATTGCCATTTTGGAAGAAACCGGTTATATGGCCCGTGTAGTATTCCTTATGGACAAACTCATGCGGCAATTCGGCCTGAACGGAAGAAGTGTGGTGCCTCTTATTTCCGGAATGGCATGTGCAATCCCGGCCATTATGGCCACCCGCTCTATTGATAACTGGAAAGACCGGCTGATCACTATTTTTGTGATCCCTCTGGTTAGTTGTTCCGCCCGACTTCCGGTGTTCACTATACTGATTGCCATGGCAGTTCCTGAAGTCAGGATACTGGGCATCTTCAATCTTCAGGGTTTAACGCTTATGGCCTTATATCTGCTTGGATTTGTCGTGGCTGTACTTTCTGCACTGATAATACGTCAATTTGTGGTTCGAAAAGGCAAGAGCTTTTTGATAATGGAACTTCCTTTGTATAAATGGCCCAGGCTTTCAAATGTACTGATTACAATTTATGAGAAGACCAGAAGTTTCGTCTGGGAGGCTGGCCGCATTATTCTGGCAATCTCAATTGTTCTTTGGGTACTCGCCAGCTATGGCCCTTCAGATAAAATAAAAAATGCTGAAAAGAACGTTTCAGAAAAATATGCAGGAGAAAACCTTTCTGATAAACAGCTTAATACCAAGATTGCTTCATATAAACTAGAGAATAGTTATGCAGGAGTAATTGGTAAAGCCATTGAACCAGTAATAAAACCAATTGGTTTTGACTGGAAGATCGGGATTGCACTGATCACCTCTTTTGCAGCCAGGGAAGTATTTGTGGGAACTATGGCTACCATTTATTCCATAGAGCAGGCAGATGCCGAAACCACCATTCGTACTAAGATGCAGAATGAGATAAATCCGGAAACCGGAGGTCCCCGATATACAACAGCCGTGGCATTCTCCCTGATCATATTTTATGCCTTTGCCATGCAATGCATGAGTACACTTGCTATTGTATTGCGTGAGACAAAAGCATGGAAATGGCCACTTTTACAATTGCTATACTTATCTGCCCTGGCATACGTTGCTTCCTTTATTACGTATACAATTTTAAAATAAAAAATATTCTCGACCCGGGATACTTCAGATAAACGGAAATTTTATGGACTCCAAGTCAGCATTTTTTAAATCAAATAGTAAAACTTTTCATTCAAAACACCTGAATTTAAAAGCCAAATTGAAATCATTGGCTTTTCTCAGGGTGGTCACATTTATCACCTATCTTGTAATTCTTACAATCTCAGCGAATTATTCAAATCTTACAGCTGTAATTATTTCGACTCTTCTCTTCATCGTGATTTTTGTTACACTGGTGAAATTGTTTAATAATACCCATTTCCAGGCGAATCACAATCTATTTCTTTCAAAGATCAATTCCGATGAACTTCTGAGAACGAAGGGGAAATTGGATGGATTTGATCCAGGACTGGAGTTTGCATATACTGAACACCCTTACCATAACGACCTGGATATTTTTGGTAATAACTCTTTGTTCCAGTTAATCAATCGATGTACAACATTTTGGGGCCGTAAAAAACTTGCTGACTGGTTATCATTTAAAGCTGATTCGGTGGAGATCCTAAAAAGACAGAATAGCATAAAGGAATTATCAGAAAACATTGAATGGCTGCAGGAATTTCAGGCTACAGGATTACATAATGAAAACAAGTCCAATATTTCAGACTTTCAGGAATGGCTTAAGTCAGGACCGGTAATTTCAAATATTACATTTTATAGTGTGCTCAGGTTTCTTGGCCCCATAATAATGATCATAATTATTGGTCTGGTTATCTTTTCTGTGATCACCTATCACTGGATCTTTCTGGGCGTAGTACTGAACAGCCTGATTCTTTTAAGTATTCTTGACAGGGTAAGGAATATTCATGAACAAACTACTGAAGCGATCAATTCACTTAAAAGCCTTGAAGAACTAATAATTTTAGTGGAAAAAGGTAATTTTAGTTCAGCTAAGCTAAAAGAATTACAGTCCGTATATCTTGATAACACACCAAAAGTATCTCTGCGAATCAGCTCCTTAAATCGAATACTTCAGAATCTGGATAACCGCTCCAACCAGATTTATCATTTATTTAATGTACTATTCCTCCTCGATCTTCATTTTGCCATACAAGCCGAACATTGGAAAATGAGACAACCGGATAATATTAACCCCTGGTTTGATGCCATGGGTGAATTTGAAGGACTAGTAAGTTTTGCTGGAATGTCATTTGCTAATCCGGGATACGCATTCCCTGAGATTCTGAAAGGAAACCATATCCTGAATGCAAAAAATATGGGGCATCCGCTGATCCCTGCCAAGTCCAGAATATCCAATGATTTTTCAATAAATGGCCTGGGAAGTATTGGCATGATCACAGGCTCTAATATGGCTGGTAAAAGTACTTTTTTACGTACGGTGGGAGTTAATATGGTGTTGGCTCTGGCAGGTGGACCTGTATGTGCCGGGAAATTCGGATTAACAATTTCACAAGTTTTCAGCAGTATGAGAACACAGGACAATCTTGAAGAAAATATATCTTCATTCTATGCCGAATTGAACCGGATAAGGCAACTCCTGCAGATCACCTCTGATAAAACTCCAGTCTTCTACCTGCTTGATGAAATCCTTAAAGGTACAAATTCACACGACCGGCACATGGGTGCAGTATCCCTGGTTCAACAGTTAGCTGAAGAAAATACATCTGGATTGATTTCCACCCATGATATCGACCTGGCCAGGGAAGCAACAGAAGGGAAGAAAGTTAATAACTATAGCTTCAACAGTAAAATTATCGGGGATGAAATCCTATTTGATTATAAGCTCACACCGGGGATTTGTGAAAGTTTTAATGCCAGCAAGCTTATGAAAAAAATGGGGATCAGGATCATTGCAGAATAGAATCAACAGGACCTCCCCTAAGCACTGTAACCGGTCTTTTAACATTACCTATCCTTCATAAGGATAATTTGGTCAAATAGATTCTTTAATAACCGAGGCTTGGTAAACCCGAATGAGTTTGATACTTTTATGGAGTATATTTTTTCAATATTTTTTAAAATTATTCCTTATGAAATCCAACAGACGGACATTCTTATCAAATACCTCAAAACTGGCTGTCGCGGGCGCCAGCGGAATGGTTCCCGGGATATCTATAGCTAAAAGAAAAAACACTTCCGCGAACGATAAGATAATTTTGGGACTGGTAGGCGCAAGAGGTATGGGTTTTGGCATATTGAACCATGCCTTAAATCAACCCGGTGTAGAATGTGGGGCCATCTGTGATATAGATGATGATGTACTTGACAGACGGATTCCGGAAGTTGAAGAAAAACAAGGGAAAAAACCTGTACGGTATAAGGATTTCAGGAAATTTATCGAGAACAAAGATCTCGATGCTGTTATCATAGGGACACCGGACCATTGGCATTGTCTGATCACGGTTGCAGCATGCGAAGCGGGTAAAGACGTTTATGTTGAGAAACCAATGGCCAACAGCATAGGTGAGTGTAATGTCATGGTGGAAGCCGCAAGAAAATATAAGAGAATCGTTCAGGTTGGTCAGCAACAGAGAAGCGGGAATAATTGGAAGGATATAATGGAAAGTATCAAATCAGGGAAAATCGGACAGTTGAGAAAAGTCCAGATATGGGCCAATTTTAATTATGGCGTAGGCAGGCCTGTTGTACCCGACAAACCGGTACCTGAAGGTGTCGATTTTGATATGTGGCTTGGCCCTGCTCCTGAACGGACTTTTAATCCCTCAAGATTCCATGGATCATGGCGTATGTTCTGGGACTACGGAGGTGGATTAATGACAGACTGGGGAGTACATCTTATTGATATGGCGCTCTGGGCAAAGGACATAACAGATTTTCCCATTGCTACTGTTTCAACAGGGGGTAATTTCTCACATCCTGATTTTGCACATGAAACGTTTGACACCATGAGTGTAAGCTGGCAGATGAAAGATTATGTGATTAACTGGGAGCATACGGCAGGCACACAAAACGGGCCATATGGAAGATTATATGGCCTGGCCTTTATAGGTAATGATGCTACTATTATAGCGGACAGGTCGGGATATGAATTCTTCCCCGAGCTTGAAGGTGGTGAATATAGAGTTCCGGCCATTCCCAAACAGGGAGGAAGGGAAAATCATGAAGCGCATGTGCAGAACTTCCTTGAATGTATTAAAACCAGAGAAGATCCACGCTGTAATGTTGAAACAGGCAGATTGGTAGCAGCCTATGCACATGCTGCGAATATTGCGCTCAGAACAAATACCAGATTAGAGTGGGATCCGGATAAAGGTAATTTCGGAAACAATGAGAAAGCCAATGAACTTATCACTCCGGGCTATAGAAATCCATGGAAATTACCGAAGATATAGATCAATAAGGTAAAATAAAATCTTTGGAAACCATTTTAAAAACCAATAAGAATACGCAGGGATCAAGCCAGTCAATAAAAATATATAGAGCATCAGGAAACAAAACTAATATATTGTAGCAATGGATCAAAAGAGAAGAGATTTCATAAAAAAATCAGCCCTGGGAAGTGCTGTAATCGCTTTTGGAGGCAGCTCCATACTTTCGTGCAAACCTACCGGGCAGATCAAGGAATTGGGATTGATAATGGGTGTTTTAAGAAATGAGCTCAATTTGGATTTTAATGGAACCTTGAAGAAAGTAGCTGAAATCGGATACAAATACCTGGAGATCGGGAATAATCCCAGAGGCTCACGGGAAGAATTCAAAGAGTTTTTAAAGGAGTTAGATCTCATACCAGTTGCTGGTGGCACTTCAATTGCCGAGATGATGGAGGAGGAGAAACTCAGGAAACTTTGTGAAGATGCAATATTCATGGGTAAAAAATATATGGTTTGTTATTGGCCCTGGCTGGATGGCGGCCCCGGTAAAACACTTGATGATTTCCTCAGAGCCACAGACCGGGTGAACAAGGCCGGTAAAATCTGTAAAGAGATGGGTATCAACTTTGCATTTCACAATCACGACCAGGAATTTATACCGGTTGATGGATACCAGTGGGCGTATGAAGCCGTTCTTGAAAATACCGATCCAGAGGTAGTGGATATGGAACTGGATCTTTACTGGGCAATAAAGGGAGGAGGAGATCCAGTTAAATTGTTTAAAAAGTACCCTGGCCGGTTCAAAATCTTTCATGTAAAGGATATGGACAACACAACCGATAAATTATATACCTGCCCGGGGTATGGAGTAATTGATTTCGCTGAGATCTTTGCAAAAAGTGATAAGGCAGGTGTAGAATATTATATCGTTGAGATAGACAAACACCCCAAACCTGTTCAATGTGTACAGGATAGCTATGACTACCTTATGAATTTAAGATTTTAGAAATTGATATTGCTTATAATATGGCAATGACACTATGATAAAGATCGGAGTAGTACAGGCAACACCTTCACTTTTTAGTTCGGATAAAACAATCCGCATAGTAGAAAAATGGATCCGGAAAGCTTCACAAGAAAAATGTCGACTAGTACTTTTCCCTGAAGCTTTTATTCCCGGCTATCCCAGGGGAATGGATTTTGGTACTGTGGTTGGCAGAAGGACTGAAAAAGGGAAAAAACAGTGGCAGAATTATTGGGAGAACAGCATAGAAGTCCCCGGAAGATATACTGAAATGCTGGGAGAACTTGCCAGACAACATGCCACTTATCTGGCTATTGGTGTCAGTGAAAGAGATTCAACCAGCAAAACACTCTATTGCACCCTTTTATATTTCAACCCCGATGGGAAGCTTTTAGGAAAACACCGGAAGATCAAACCAACCGGTAGTGAAAGGATCATCTGGGGAGAGGGAGATGGAACTACACTTACAACCCTGAATTCCAGGATTGGTAAGATTGGTGGATTGATCTGCTGGGAGAATTATATGCCCCTGGCCAGAATGGCCATGTATACAAAAGGCATTGAGATATACCTCGCCCCAACGGCGGATAACCGGGAATCCTGGCTTACGGCTTTAAAACATATAGCCGTGGAAGGGAGATGTTATGTTCTTGGAGCCAATCAATATGTTCGTAAAGACCACTACCCCGCTTCCCTTCAAGCTGAAATAATGGATGAGGAAGAAGTAATGAGTCCCGGGGGTAGTGTAATTATATCACCGAATGGAGAGGTACTTGCCGGCCCGTTATTAAATGGGGAAGGCCTCGTGACAGCAGACTATGATCCCGGACTAATTATAAGAAATAGAATGGACTTTGACGTGATCGGACATTACGCAAGGGATGATATTTTTTCGCTCGAAATCCGGGATATTCCGGATATTATAGAGGATACAACATAATTTCAGCATATCTATCTGCGTTGAATTGTTGTATCACAGATTAAAATCTGTATTATTTTTTATTTTTTTTATACATAACCAGCAAATTATTTTTACACTATGAGGAAAGTATATGTTTTAGTTCTAGCAGCTTTGATGATCATCGGCTGTACCACAGATGACCCGGACGTGACATCTTTTTCATATCCGAAAATTAAAGAAGCTACCCAGGGAGATATGTACGGAAATATAATGATCGTATGGGACCTTGTTGAGGGTGCTGATGCGTATCGAATTTATCGTAAACACCCTGATTTGCCGGATCAGTGGGATGAAATTTCCGAGATTTCATACCATCTTGATTTTGATAATGGGTATAATCTTACTGACCGCAAGATCGTACCGGGGGCTACCTATCAATATCGCCTGTCAAGTGTTTCCGATGAGCATGGCGAAAGTGAAATATCCCCGGTTTTTGAAGCATTTTCAGCATACCCTCCTGATAAACCGGTAATATCCAGTATAACTGTAGGACAGGATTGTATACAGCTGACATGGTTGGATGACAACCCAAAACTTAAAAATGAATATTGGCCCAGGGATTATAACGTCTACATTGCCGAGATGAGTAAGCCTGACGAATTTGAAATGATAGGCACTACTGAAGAAAAAGAATTCTGTATCGATCAATTAACAGCTGGTAAGAATTACCTGGTTAAAATAAGGATCGATGCCATGTATGAGATAGCTGATAAACTCCCTGACACAAATGCTACACTTCTATCTGCTACATTTGCCCGGGTATACAGCGAGGTGGATACGATATTTCAGCAGTAGCAAATATTAGTATTTATCTTACATAGAATTTCTTAAAGAAAATTAATGCAATGGTGTCACAATATTTTCAGGTTTATCCATCTTCTGTTTTGAACAATAAAATGAAACGTACCAAGTAAGAATATCAAGACTGTATGTAGTTTTATTTTCCCCATATTTCTAAGATAATTTAATAAGGGTATACCTCGTCCTGTGCTACATATTGATGTTCCCCGGCTACATGGTTTGTGGGTCTGTTCCAGATCTTTTCCTGAGGGAGAAACCCGATGACCTTTCCATTCAATATACTGGGATCAGTATTCTCCATCCCTTTACGGGATACCTTTATATCAGCAAAATACATACCGGCTTCCTGTTTGAATCCCTTGTTGATCGTCCATACCCCAAAACTTAATACCAGTCTGTCCAATTGCAATCCTGAAAAGTCTCTCTCCTTCTTCAACCGGTCAAAATCATATTTTAGGTTTATACTTACCCGGTTCCAATCTTCCGAGCCGTCATAAATATCGAAAAAGGAATAACCGATAAATGCCGAATAATTGTAACTGCCGCCAATCGAACGGTGTATTTTACCAATGGAATATATCTGATTTAACATCAGATGATTCTGATGGTATCCCTCAACCCACAGAAATCCACCATTCCAGCTATCCGGATTAAAACGTTTTTTATCGACCCTGTAATTAAACTCAATGCAAGGAATTTCCTGCTCCCTGATCCCAATCACCTGGGTAAGCTGGTTCAGGGTCTGGGGCAACCTGTCCTGCCCCGGTTTATCATAATTCCGTCGACGATTGAACATATATAACGCATTCCCCTGCCTTCCGGGGGACTTACGCACTTCGCATATATTCGAAGGATCTGTTTCTTCAGTATACACATATTTTCGCATCCAGCCGGAAAGTCCTGTATCAAAATTACCATTGATAAGTGATTCCGATGGCTCTATTTCCCATTTATGATTAAACCATAAAGGGTCATTTTTAGCTTCATAATTTTTGAAAGAACCAGGATATTTAAATATCTCCTGTGTTACTGTTTTAAAACGTACCTCCGCTTTATCCTTGGAAACATCCACAATGCATATTCCTTGTCCTGGTCCGCCATAAAGGTCTTCCTCCCCGAAAGCCCTTGGCCTGTACCCTGCGGGCGGAAGGGGAATAAAGTTGATGGACTGATACGTGACAGCTGTATTAAGGGATGATTTGATTGGGATATGGACATGTCCGCTGAAAACATACCGTACGTTCCCATGTTTTGATAGAATATCAAACATGAGACGGTTGATGTGTATCGCATTGACATAACTCACTAGTGGATTGATGCCAATTGGATGCATGGGGACATGCTGGAGGAAAAATATAGGTCTGGTTTTATTCATTTCCAGATCGCGCTCCAGCCAGTCGAAATAATGCGGGTGTGTCTCCCAGAAATTCCTCCTCAATGGATCGGGCCAGACTATAAAATGCCATTGCCCCAGGTCAAAACTATAAGCCAGTTTTTCCAGGCCGTTAATATTTTTCTGTGCAGCAAAGTAATTTTCAAAAGCCTTCATGTTGTAACCCGGTGTAAACTCTGACCTGTAACGGGTTTCATGGTTGCCGATCTCAAGCAAAATTGGATTCTCAAGCTTATCATAAAACCTGATCATTCGATCGAAGTTTTCTTTTTCGCCCTGGTGATCGGTAAAATCTCCTAGAATCAGAGTGAAAACAGATTTGGGAGAAAGTGTATTGGCTGTAGAAATACTTTCTTCTATAAAAGCATTATGGATCTTTATCCTGGTTTTACTCCCGTTCCCTTCATACTGCGGATCCCCTCCCTGGGGATCAGCCATGATAACAAATCTGAAATCATCTTCAACAGAAGGAATGCCTAGTTTCTCAGGATTAATTTCCCCGATTTCATTATGAAACATCAGGTTTGCCCGTACGATACATGTCTCATGATCCTCCTCGAATTGGTTAGTAGCCATTAACTCCCCAAGGCTAAGGGAAGTGGTTTTTCTATTCGTTTTAATGATCAGCTCAGAAGATTCGGACACACGGTCCATCCATACTGAGATAATGTGTTTATCACCTTTTACAGCTGAAAAATCAAATTTATACTTTTCAACATCGATGATGTTCAGACCCATGTTAAAATATGCCCTGCATCGAACAAAATCTGATTTCTTTGCCCTGAGAAATCCTTTGATCCGTTCCTCCAGGTTTTCAGAGTTTCCTGCGAACTCAATTCGAATTACAATATATCCTTCATCATTTCGTGCTTCATTGAGGTTTCCGGGTTCAGGATATGTATATTCCAACTCCGAATTTTGTACATTTCGGGATCGAAAAAGTCCGGGTGTTAAAATAGAGCTGGAGATTCCCTGCCCAAATTTTTTTACAAAAAGTCGCCGCCTCATCTAAAAATATTTATAATGTCCGATATTAAATTAAATAAAATTCCAGTATAATCAGAACAGGGATAACATTAACAGTTGGAATTGTTTTCAGGTTTATTCTGAACCAAAGAGTTATTTAAGTGACTAAATTGACCTGTAGATTTATAATTATATGTTTCAATAATCCATTTTCAGAGCCAATTAAGTAAATTTAGCTTTGTATTATTTTTTACATAACGCAGAATCAAAATGAAAATAATTTTTAGTGCTACCCTTATAGGCATCTTCATTCTTATAGGTTTTGGAAATGAATGCCTATCCCAGACAAATCATATCCGAATTAATCAATGCGGGTATCTCACCTCCGATCAAAAAGTGGCGACTGCCTTCTCAGAGAAAAAGTTGAAAGGCAGGTTTATGGTCATTAATGAAAAGGGTGAGGAAGTCTTAAAAGGCAGTATTGAAAAAGCAACTCCACTTTTTTGGGGGAAATTCTATCATTATTACCTTGATTTTTCAGATTTGAACAAGGAAGGCAATTATTTTCTAAAACTGCCCGACGGCACAAAATCAACTGTATTTAATATCGGCCCTGAAGCTTTCAAAGGTTATACAGAAGACATTCTGGAATTTATGAGGCAACAGAGATGCGGGTACAATCCATTTTTTGATATTGTTTGTCATCAGCATGATGGAAGGATATTTTACGGACATAAGCCAGACTCTACCTATATTGATACTTCAGGTGGATGGCATGATGCAGGTGATCAGCTGAAATATCTTATTACCGGAAGTTTTGCTACTGCCTTTATGATCCTGAGCTATGAACTGGAACCTGACAAGTTTGCAGATACTCATGATGACCTGGGAAGGGCTTTCCCAAATGGCATACCTGATATTCTGGACGAGGCCAAGTGGGGGCTGGACTGGATCCATAATCTCCATCCTGAGCCGGATGTTCTTATACATCAGATCGCTGACGACCGTGATCACAGGGGATGGAAACGACCGGACAATGATGAATCTGATTACGGATGGGGTGGAAACAGTTACCGTGCGGCATATGTTGCCAATGGTAAACCACAGGGTTTGAACAAATATATGAGTGAGTCAACGGGATTAGCCAATATTGCCGGACGCTCCGCTGCAGCTATGGCCCTGGGTTATAAGGTTTGGATGAAAATCGATTCTGCTTATGCATTAAAATGCCTGAAAGCAGCTGTTGAGCTATACAGAATGGGCAAGGAAAATGAAGGATATCAGCAGGGAAATTCCTATGGGGCGCCCTATAGATATAATGAGGATACCTGGACAGATGATATGGAATGGGCCGCCGCTGAACTTTATGATATTCTCAGGGAACAGCACTACCTGAATGACGCCATACATTATGCCCGGCTGACAGGAACACAGGGATGGATGGATATGGATTCTGCAGCTCATTATCAGAAATACCCATTTATCAATATTGGCCATTATGCCCTCCACAGAGTAGCTGACGAGGCAATACAAAAAGAACTGGCCGAATATTATCGGGCCGGGATAGAAAATAATATTATCCGGGCTGGAAAAACACCCTTCAAGGTTGGTGTACCATTTATCTGGTGCAGTAATAACCTTGTAACTGCATTAGCCTCGCAGATCATTCTATATGAAAAAATGACAGGAGATATATCATATCACGGCTTCCTGCTTGCACAGAGGGACTGGCTTTTCGGAAACAATCCATGGGGTACATCTATGTTCATGAACATTCCAGGGGATGGTGAATACCCCCAGGATGTTCATACCAGTACATGGGCCATGACAGGCATTGAAGTACCCGGCGGATTAATTGATGGACCGGTATATTATTCCATATATAAAAACCTATCAGGTTTGGAACTTCTCCAACCTGATGAGTTTGCTGAATTCCAGAATGATATCGTAGTATACCATGATGATATTGGGGATTACTCTACAAATGAACCTACCATGGACGGTACGGCTGGTGCTGCTTTGATCATGGCTTATTTTGGGACTCCAGTGGAAAAGAAATAATATGACTGGATATCTATATCGCAATATCGTATCTTTATTAAGATTAATTTACACAAACTAACCCCATTATGAAAAGAAGAAATT
>CBDUCT010000021.1:0-18538 GCA_965365715.1 uncultured Cyclobacteriaceae bacterium
ATCAATTCAAAATACAAAGGCGCATGAACTTCCAAAACCATTATCAGATGAAAAACTTGCCAAAAGGATACAGGTAATGAAGACCTTCTTTGAACACACCACCTGGATAGCACCATTGCCGGTAGAATTTCCCATGAATGATTTTCTGCCCCCTTTTCCATTTGAAGCTGACCAGGGTGGCTGGGGAACGGTAGACAATGTATATTGCTTTGGGCGGTTCCACCTGAAAGAGGATGAGTATTTAAAGATCAATTTTACTTCGCCTGAATGTTGTTACTGGGGGATACAGACATGGAATTATCTGATGCAGAGTACGGATTATAAAAACTATAAAGTTTGTATAAATAAAGAACAGGCAGTTCAGAATGAGGATGGCAGTTTTACCATTTACCTCAGTCATAAGCCAATGGATGTGGATAACTGGATCAGCACTTCGGCATATAAGGAGGCCATTATGTTTTGCCGGTGGTTACTCGCAGAAGAGATGCCTCAACAACCTACAGTGGAATTAGGCAAACTTTAACTCCTTATACCTGAAGCAGCTTACCTCATGATCATTAACAATTCCTGTGGCTTGCAGGTGTGCATAGATGATGGTGCTGCCTACGAAATTGAATCCTCTTTTTTTAAGGTCTTTACTGACTTTATCCGATAGTTCAGTCTGTGCCGGAATATCACTCATTTTTTCCCAGGTATTGATTAAAGGTTTTCCGTCAGTGAATCTCCAGATATAAATATCAAAACTGCCGAATTCTTTCTGAACCTCCAGGAACCTTTTCGCATTATTAATAGCTGATTTGATCTTCAGCCTGTTACGTATGATAGACGGATCCTGTAATAAAGATTCATATTTTGCATCATCATATTCAGCCACAATTTCAGGATCAAAATCCGCAAAGGCTTTTCTGTATCCTTCCCGTCTTTTTAAAATGGTACTCCAACTCAACCCAGCCTGGGCTCCTTCAAGTATAAGAAATTCAAAATGTTTTCGGTCATCGTGAACCGGCACTCCCCATTCTTCATCGTGGTATCTCACATAGTCGTCATAAAGACCTTCACACCATGTGCATCGTTTAAGATTTTTATTAATGGACATAACTTCCTGCATTTATATCAAATGTACCCCCCGTAGCATGATCAGCCATTCCGCTGGCTAAAAAACCAATAAAAGGAGCCACATCTTCCGGCTTTGTTAAATCATTTAAGGCGATTTGATTTAAGGCGGTTTCTTTTCCATATTCATCAAAAAATTGCTGAGCCATTTCTGTCTGGACAAATCCCGGGGCTATGGTAAACGCAACAATTCCCTTTTTGCCAAAAGCCTGGGCAATCGATCGGGTAAGTGCGACCATGCCGGCTTTTGATGCTGCATAATCCATATAATCTTCCGTGTCTCCCCTGAAAGCAGCCCTGGAAGAAATATTGATGATCTTTCCTCCCTTCTTAAAGGTCAGAAAATGCTGGATCGCTTTTTTACATAAAAACCCGGTGGCATTTAAATTTACATCCATGGTTTTATTCCACGCATCGATCCAATCCTTATCAGGACCGGTTATTTCAGAAGATATCGCAATACCGGCATTATTTACCAGTACATCCATATGACCAATTTTCTGAATAACCTTTTCCATAAAGGATGGTATGCTATTGATATTTTCAAGGTTAAATTGGAATGGAATTGCTTTATCAGGATATTTTTCAATAGTGTTTTTTAGTGAAACTCCATTTCGATTATAGTGGATTGCTACTTTAGCACCATGCTCAAGTAAGAAATTCACAATAGATTTTCCAATGCCTTTACTCCCACCGGTTACCAGTATGTTTTTGTTTTTTAAGTATCTTTCCAATTCCTGAATTTATTTTTATCTAAACCAGATTAAATATAATAAATTGTAATTCAGTCAACGGTATTATATTGAAAATATAAGCAGTTTTAATTTGGAACATTTTTATAAATAATTGTTATTAGCCGCTAAGATTTGATATTTTTTAAGTTTTAGCATTTTTTATTGATTCAATTTTCTTAAATTTTGTCAGGAACTAATCATGCGTGGATGATCAAATTATTTAAATCATTTGGTACCGTATTATTGGCTTTTATTTTGGCGATGATCTTTATTATTTTTTATCCGGTGCTTATTGTATACCGGGCCTTAATTTAAATATTTAAAAATTTTTCTTACCAGCTATTGTGCCAAAATACATAATTTGTCAGATAATCCTATATGGATTTTGCCTGTCATGGTTAAATCTTTATGGCCAGGAAAGGCCGGGAACGATTGAGATTACAACCAGGGATTCAACATTAGATTACCCTAAAGCCGATTCGGAAGTATCATTCGTCCGCTTTGTGTTTTACAATGTAGAAAACCTTTTTCATCCCTCTGATGACAGTATTAAGGTTGATGAAGCCTTCACTCCCGGAGGAGCGTACTATTGGACCTATAAAAGGTATTATACAAAAATCAATAATTTGGGCAAGCTTTTTGTTGCTATAGGAGAGGGACGCATGCCAGCTGTTATTGGACTATGTGAAATCGAAAATCATAAAGTGCTGGATGATATACTGAAAAAATCAGTTATGAGATATTTCTCTTATAAAGCCATACATAAAGAATCACCCGACATAAGGGGTATTGATGTAGGACTTTTGTATGATCCTTCACAGTTTAAACCCTTAAAATATGAACATTATAGAATTTCTGATCCTGAATTTCCTGATCTCAAAACCAGGGAAATTTTGTATGCTTCCGGAAAACTTTATGAATCAGTTCAATGCCATATTTTTGTTAATCATTGGCCTTCCAGGAGAGGTGGTCAGATTGCTAGTGAAGCCAAGCGGATTATTGCCGCGAAGAAGTTAAAACAAGTTGTTGATAGTTTAGTGTGTAATGATCCTTACGCGAATATTATCATTATGGGGGATTTTAACGACGAACCCGTAAACCGTTCTTTAAAAGAAATACTATATGCCGGAGATCCGGAAAACATAAATGACTCGTACGGGTTAGTCAACTTAATGTATCCCTTATACAAAAGAGGATACGGGACCCATTTCAGAGTGAATAATATTAACGAACCTTCAGTTCTTGATCAGATAATAGTTTCATCCTCAATGCTATGTGAGGAAAATAAAATAAGATCCGAAGATCAAAAGGGGCATATTTATCAAAAGGAGTTTCTGATGGACAAAAAAAATGGCAGGCCGCTACGAACTTATCAAGGATTGAAGTATCTTGGTGGGTTCAGTGATCATCTGCCCGTTTATGCTGATTTTCAAATAGTAATTAAATAATGAACAAGCGTTTTTATATTAGCCTTATGCTACTTTTTACAGTAGTATTTTCTGTTTCAGGTCAAAAACGGTTTAAAATACCCTCAGTTTATTCTAATCTATCCTATGATGTTGAAGGGAATTTATTGTTAAATATTGGCACGATGTCCTATATTCTCAATGATATGCCATCGGACATTACCCTGGATAACCTGATGGGTAATCCCCAAACCACCGCTGCAGGAATATATTTTGATTTCAAAAATGCATTGAATAATGGAACACTTTATTACGGTTTGATTCCTTATGATGATTCCAAGTATCCTTTACCTGTATATTTCAGAACCCCTACACAAATCATGGACGGAAAAGCCTTTGTTACTCTTCAGGCACTAAAAGGGAGATATGATATGGTTAAATGGGTTGAGAAGGGGAAAGGAGTTTTAGGTTATAGGGTTGTCAGCGAGACTGGGGAGTTTTTATATGATGGGCGGATAGGTTTTAAAGGGAACAAACCTCTTTTTATTGATACTACCATTGTTGAGGGCCCATTTGTTAATTTATTGACTCATGAATCGGTTGTTCTATCTTTAAAGACCAATATATCCGTTAATATTGAAATTGAAATTGATGGAGAAAAATATTCAAGCAATTCTCCCGGCACTTATCATGAAATCCCCATTAACGGATTAAATGAGAGCCAGGAATACAAATATATTGTCCATTTTGGGACCAACGAGGAAAGTTATTCTTTCAGGACAGCACCAAAGCCGGGATCCAGAACAAAATTCACTTTCGGTTATGCAAGTGATTCAAGGTCCGGGCAGGGTGGCGGAGAAAGAGATTTCAATGGAGCCAATGCATATATAATGAAAAAAATTATGGCATTGGGCATGTATGAAAATTGTTCATTCATGCAGTTTACCGGTGATTTAATTACCGGGTATAAGATAGATCCTAACCAGATTCAGGTTGAATATGCCAATTGGAAACGGGCTATAGAACCATGGGGAAGATATATCCCGGTAATAACCACCATGGGTAATCATGAAGCCACTATGTATTATTGGGCACTACCCGGAGGGGATTTCTATTCAATAGATAAATTTCCATTTGATAAAATTTCCTCGGAAGCTATGTATGCTCAGAATTTTGTGAATCCACTAAATGGGCCCGAAAGTGAAGATGGTTCTAAATATGATCCCAATAAGAGGAACATTGATTTTCCATCCTATAAAGAAAATGTATTTTACTATACCTATGACAATGTTGCCATGGTTGTACTAAATTCCGACTACTGGTATGCCCCCAGCACATCTCATGTGAATGAAACCAGCGGTAATATTCATGCCTATATAATGGACAACCAGTTGAAATGGATGGAGGAAACCCTGGAGATCCTCGAAAATGATGGTAACATTGATCATGTATTTGTTACCGTACACACACCTTTTTTCCCCAACGGCGGACATGTTAATGATGATATGTGGTATAGAGGAAATAATAATTACAGGCCTTACGTCAATGGTAAACCAGTTGACAAAGGCATAATTGAACGGAGGGATGAACTGCTCGACGTTATTGTTAACAAAACTGAAAAGGTAGTGGCCATTCTCACAGGAGATGAACATAATTATTGTAAAACACATATAACCCCTGAAACAGCCATATATCCTGAAACCTGGGAACTTCCTAAACTGGAATTAAAACGCTCTATCTACCAGATCAATAATGGAGCGGCCGGAGCCCCCTATTATGCGCAGGAAAATACTCCATGGACTTCAAATACATCAGGATTTACCACCCAAAACGCCCTTGTACTGTTTCACGTAGAGGGGAAGGCGATCAATATGGAAGTAATCAATCCGGATACCCTGGATGAAGTCGATCGGTTAAAGTTAAGGTAGGATCCGGCATTTATTCTTTCTTTATTTCCTCTTCATAATCAGGGATTTTATATTTTCTATCAGCTAGAAAGATCGCATAAGGTGCTGTTTTCGGATTTGATTCAAGGAATATTTTAATTATGCCCACAATAGGGAGGAAAAGTACCATCCCAGCTATCCCCCAAATTATACCACCTATAATTATGAAAAAGAATACCATAAAGGCATTGATTTTTAATTGGTCTCCAACCAGCCATGGCCTGAGAATATTTTCCTGAATAATATTATTCACATATACAAATACTGCAGTAAAGATGGCGGTAAGTATATTGTCTTTAGTTAAAATGGCAAATAGGAGGATGACCAGTGTCCCAAGGGGATAACCAAGATATGGGATAAGACTAAGTATGGAGACAAACAATGCAAAAAACAGCGCAAATTCCAACTGAAAAAGGAGTAAAACAATATAATTCAATATAAAAGTGATCAGGGTGATTAGAAGTAATCCAACAACATAGTTGTTTGCCAGATTCTGAATTTTGTTGATCAATTTCTTGGCATTTTCTATCTTATGTTTGTTTTTTAATTTTTGTTCGATAAAACTATATCCAATACCCTGGTAGTATAACATAAAAAAAAGATAAAAACATATAAGAAAAATGTCGGCAATGGTGACTCCGATTGAGTTAAGTACCATAACTACAGTATCATGATGGATTTCAAGTTCAGCTGATATATATTCCCGGTTTATATGATCTGGAATATTTATCCCATATTGTCGTAATGATAATGATATTTGGTGTAGTTTATCAGAGATGTCTTCAGAAAAAGAAGGAAGCGTATCGATAATATTGGAGATTTCCCAATAAAAGAAATAAACGATGAATAGAATAATCATTACTATTGAAGAAACGAAAATTAGAATTAGTATTATTCTATTGATTTTTACTTTCCGTTCAATCCTTTCCAGAATACGGATGCCTATCAAGGCAAATAGTATGGCCCATGCAAGTGGTATAAGGAAGGATTTTGCTATTATTAAAACATTGATTAATAAATAAAAAAATATCAGGTAGATGGTGGTTTTAAATATACGACTTTGTATGAATTCCATACTTTTATGATTTTACTTTAAATATTTTATTGAGATCTTTTTTTAACATAAAGAAATAATATGCACAGAATTTCAATTACACCTAAATTTATAAAAACCGGATTGTTCTTATGAAAATAAAACAATATCAATTCATTCAGATATGATCTTAAAATTTAAAGTTTAACAGCAGGACCGGTATATTCAATTTCAGTACTTAATACCTGTGTTGTTTTATTATCGGCAGTCCCCTTCATATTGGGTTGCTTACCGCCTACATAGACTTTAAATGATCCCGGTTCGATAATTTTTTCTCCCATCTCGTTTATGATAGCTAATTGATCCGGCATTATTGTGAAATTCACTGTTCTTTGTTCTCCAGCTTCAAGATAAATCTTCTGAAATCCTTCAAGTGCAATATTAGGGATGCGGACACTTGCTTCCATATCATTAATATATAACTGGACTACCTCTGCACCCGGAAACTGTCCTGTATTTTTAATGTCGACTTCAAGCGTAATTTCATCGAAACTATCAAATTCCTTATCCGAAATATCAAGGTCAGAATATTCAAAACAAGTATAGGAAAGTCCGTGTCCAAAAGGATAAAGAGGATCTCCCGGGAAGTATTTATATGTTCTGTTATGCATGTTATAATCTTCAAAATCAGGAATATCATTAATCGATTTATAAAACGTCACAGGTAATTTTCCACTGGGATTTACCTCTCCAAATAGAATTTCAGCAAGGGCCATACCACCAAACTCGCCCGGGTACCAGGAATGAAGTATAGCTGGGATGTTTTTATCTGCATCATTCACTGCTATAGCACTTCCGCCCATCAGTACCAGGACAACAGGTTTACCGGTTTGTACTACCTTATTTATAAAATTTAACTGCGTAGAAGGCAGCTTAATGTCCGTGCGGTCGCCACCTGAGAATCCTTCCACCTTAATTGGCATTTCTTCTCCTTCGAGATACGGTGATAATCCCATGAATAGGAGAGTAATATCAGAATCTTTAATTTTTTTCAAGGCATTTTCTTCCATATCGGGATTGGGCATACTCCATAGAAGTTTTGCAACAGGGTCATTCCCATAACTGAAAAACTCGATTTTAATTGCATATTCCATGCCGCCTTCAAGCTCTACATAAAATGATTTCTGTAATGGGTGGTGAATATTATCAAATTCTACTTTCAGTGAATCTTCAAAATACAGCTTCGCCCCATTACCGGCATTTATACCAATTGCATATTCTCCAGTCACCGGTGCCTTGATATATCCTTCCCAGATAACTGAAAATGGATCGGCCATTCTTTTGCTTATCGGTGTTTTGTCATTCCAGGAAAAATCGATGGTTTTATCTCTTCTGATAATCTCAGGATCACCTTCGAAATCCCTGTTATCAAAATATCTTGCATTCAGGCCAGTTTTTCCGGAGGCTGTCAGGAAATCTGAGGGAATAGGAGTTAATACCGGGACACCATTTGTAATGAGACAGCCTGTTTCATATTCGACTTGAATACCATTCTTTTCGGTATATTCCTTTATTCCTCTCAGAGGCGTATATAGATTATCGGAAGATCCGTGGTAGTTACCCAGTAAAACGCGGTAATCATCTGCAAGTGGGCCAATGACTGCAATGTTTTTTATGTCTTCAGACAAGGGAAGTAAGTTGTCGTTTTTTAGAAGAACTATTGATTCCCTTGATGCCTGCAAAGCCATTTCGAGATGTGGCTTATTTCTTACAACTTTATAAGGAATATCAGAATAAGGGACTTCGTCGGAAGGATCGAACATCCCTAGTTTGACCCTCGCTTTAAATAAACGTTTCAATGCAATGTCGATTTCTTCTTCCGTGATCAGCCCCTGTTCCACTGCGCCCAGCAGGAAAGGTGAAGTTGAGCCGCAGTTGAGATCCGTCCCGGTTTTAAAGGCCAGGGCAGCAGCTTCCTCGGGAGTCTCATTCAGGTGGTGCCCATTTTCCCGATAGAAATCATGCAGTGCCCAACAGTCGGAGACGACATATCCATTAAACTTCCAGTTATCTCTCAGTATGGATTGAAGTAAAAGATTACTACCACAACATGCTTCATCCCTGAAACGATTGTAAGCACACATAATAGATGCCACATCTGCTTTTTTAATAGTTTTTTCAAAGGCTGGCAGATAAGTTTCCCAAAGATCTATATTATCCACATCAAGATTAATGCTGTGCCTGCTATGTTCGGGCCCCGAATGGATTCCGTAATGTTTTGATGTAGCTACAACTTTCAGATAGTTTGGGTCCTCACCCTGCAGTGCTTTTATAAAAGAGACAGCAAGTTCCCCGGTCAGATAAGGATCCTCGCCATATGTTTCCTGTCCTCTACCCCATCTTGGATCCCTGAAGATATTTATGTTAGGAGTCCAGAAAGTAAGACCATAATATATGTCCGTTTTTCCCAGGTCTTGAAATTTATTATACTTAGCCCTGGCTTCATCTGATATTACTTCACCAATCTCGCCGATAAGTTTTGTGTTCCAG
Organism: uncultured Cyclobacteriaceae bacterium; assembly: GCA_965365715.1. Lineage (GTDB taxonomy): Bacteria > Bacteroidota > Bacteroidia > Cytophagales > Cyclobacteriaceae > JAGTVG01. The sequence goes on from CBDUCT010000021.1 coordinate 8,783, forward strand.
GAGGCAGCCATTCCGATGGCCTGTGGAAATACAGTCGCTTTTCCGGCTCTGCCAACTCCGTGAAGGCATTCATTCCACCAGTTGTATGCAGGGATATCCAATCTTTCAATAGCCGGCGCATCATAATTCAACTGCCCGATCTTTTCTTCCAGTGTGAGCCTGTCGACCAGATCATTTACACGATCCTCAACTGATAGATCCGGATTTTGAAAGGGATAAAAAATTTCTGGAGAAGTACTGCAATATTGAAAGAACAGGATTATGCCGGCAACCAGGAAAATTCTTTTCATGGAATTTTTGTTTTATATGTAATTAAATTGTGGTTGTAGGAAATAAAAAAACTGCAATTGCAAATGCCAAAACTGAAACAACCAATCCAAACATAAAAATAGTATATGATATTCTAAGATACAGGTACTTCTTACCAAGGACTTTACCCAGAAAGTAGATATCTCTGATCATACTACCGTAAAGGAATTCTCTATCATTCATAAGTTCTTTAATCCCCCATTCATAATCATTCAGGGGCATTTTATAGAAATTTCCGAAGAACAAGAGGTTGGTACGCCTTTTCACTATATCATCCTTGGTGAAAACTCCGGCCGTTAAATTCGGACGGGTAGCGAGGATGGCAAATATGATGGTAGCAGTACTTACAGTAGTCAGAATTATGGTCGGGGGAATTAAATTCGGATCGGTGGCGAATTTATTAAACAATACTGAAAACACAATTGACATCATAATTGAATTGATGGAAATCATAATGTTGGCCTTGTTATCAGCCATAGAACTGAAATCCACATGATTTCGTGAAGTAATTCTGAAGAGTGTTTCTATTCCCCGTGTAGGTTTTTTATCATCCTTTTTTTTTTTCTTTTTATCAGATTTCGGGGTATCAGTATCATCAACGAGGATATCTTTATATAATACTTTTAGTTTTTTTAAATTCTCTTTTTTCGACGGAAGTAGGTTTTCCTTTGCATAGTTCGTAAAAAAAGTATGCTTTTTCAGAAACTTAATGCTGTTTTTAAACCATTCGTCCAGCTGGATCTCATCCGGAAAAACCAGCGAAAACTCCTTTCTCAGGAGTTCTGATTTTTTAAAGAATTCCCTTGTAGAAACGTGATAAAGGTCCGCATCACAAAGTACTTCCTCCATAATATTTAAAGGTTTTTGCGGGATCCTGGTAGCTAGTATGCACCCCCCTACAGCATCTATCTTCTCCTTCCCGGCGCCCTCCTTTTTTAAAAACTCCTCGGCAACATCCCTGCTGATGGTTTCATGATCTTTCATGCCCTTGTAATATCCGGTATCATGAAACCATGCTGCTATCAACACTGTTTCCAGTTCATCATCTGACAGATTGCTTGCTATTCCAATTTCCTCTGATGCTTTTACGACTTCCTGAGTATGTTCTAAATCATGATAATATATCCCGTCTGATAAATTTTCCTTTAAAAATGATTCAACATACTTTTTACTCTTACTTAAAAGCACAGTTTCTACTTCCATCGTTACCGCATAATTTTGGTTTCTAAATATAAATAATTTTTGCCTTTTTATTTTACTTTGAAATATAAAAGAAAACTATTTAAATTCTGATTAAATAATATTAATTTCCTGCAATAAGCATAATCTAAATATTTACATTTTTAAGACCATATTGATGATTGGAAGGCTCCTGTTTAAGACTATAGTCTCCATAAACATTATAATAGGATTTGCAGGTTGTATCCTTCTTGAGGAAGAAGATGATTCGGATAAATCAGTAGTTACTACGGGCGATTATCAATATGACGTTTATTCTTTCGAGAAAAATTATAAACTGCCGGGAAGGCTTGTGGAGATCTCCGGTTTGGCATACTGGAAAGAAAACATCCTGCTTTGTGTGGAAGATGAAAAGGGGTATTTGTATTTGTATGATCATGAAAAAGAAGAAATAATACAGGAAATAAAATTCGGAAAGAAAGGAGATTATGAGGGTGTTACTCAGTCTGAAGATATTGCCTATGTGATTAAGAGTTCCGGAAAACTTTATTATTTCAATATTGAAGATGAACCTGAAGTTACCAAAGTAGATCTGCCATTCAGCAGCAGGAATGACCTGGAAGGCATTACTAAAGGACATAAAAAAGATGAGTTTTATATCGCCTGCAAGCAGAATCCGGAAATACTGGAAAACGGGATAAAAGGAAGGGCTGTATATTCTTATAATGTTAAAAAAGATAAGGTCAAAACAAAGCCATATATTCACCTGACCACAGAACCATTTGTAAAAGAAATTGAAAAAGCTGGCCTGAATCCATCAAGACATATGCCTTTCAATCCATCCGGAATTGCTGTTCATCCTTTTACTAAGGATGTATTCCTTATTTCTTCTATTGGTAAGCTCCTGATAGTATTGGACAAATCAGGCTCTATTGTTTCCATGGCTCCCTTAAAAAGATCTTTATTCAGGCAGCCAGAAGGCATTTGTTTTGATAGTGAAGGCAACATGTTCATATCCAGTGAGGGAAGAGGGAAAAAAGGTTATATACTAAAATTTAATCCTACCAGGATTGATCAAGAATAATAGGTCAGGGAAAAGTAAATTATTAAAAGGATAATAATTGGTGGCATAAGATAAGATATAACCTTCAGCCTTGTTTTCACATCAATATACCAAAGGATTAGCCAGGGTTTATACATGCCTGCCGTAAGTAATATCAAGAGGAAAAGCAGCAGGAGCAGTACAGCCGGTTTCATATCCTGTAAATCAGAGAGGCTTTATAATGTAAAAATTGGGTAAAAGACCTTTTTTAATGCCTATAATTTACGAGCAGTTTCCCTTTCTTCATATGCTTCAATTATATCACCGGTCTTTAAGTCATTGTAATTTTTAATGCTGATTCCGCATTCATACCCTGTTTTTACTTCATTCACGTCATCTTTAAATCTTTTTAAAGCACCGATCTCCCCACTATAGATAACAATTCCATCTCGTACAAGTCGAATATTATTCGACTTTTTAATAATGCCATCCGTAACCATGCATCCTGCAACGCTTCCAACTTTTGATATTTTAAAAACTTCCCGTATTTCAACATTTCCAGTGATCACTTCCTCTACATCAGGAGCAAGCATACCTTCCATAGCATCTTTTATCTCATTAATGGCATCGTATATGACGGAATAGAGCCGGATCTCGATTTCTTCCTGCTCAGCCAGTCTTCTTGCATTTGCAGAAGGTCTAACCTGGAAACCAAGGATAATGGCATCTGAGGCAGAGGCAAGCAGAACATCAGATTCAGAAATTTGTCCCACCCCTTTTTGAATAATATTAACCTGGACTTCTTCGGTGGATAGATTAAGCAGCGAGTCTGACAAAGCTTCTACTGATCCGTCGACATCGCCTTTAACTATTACATTAAGTTCCTTGAAACTACCAATTGCAAGTCTGCGTCCGATTTCATCCAAGGTGATGTGTTTTTTAGTACGTAAGGATTGTTCACGTACCAGTTGCTGACGTTTATTAGACAGTTCACGGGCCTCACGTTCAGTCTGCATCACATGAAATTTTTCCCCTGCCTGAGGTGCCCCATCGAGACCGAGCATAAGTACAGGTGTAGAAGGATTAGCAAGATCAAGGGTTTTGCCTATATGATCGAACATTGCTTTCACGCGTCCGTAATGTTCACCTGCAAGTACAATATCACCAACCTTAAGTGTTCCCGCCTGTACCAGGATTGTGGCGACAAAGCCCCTGCCTTTATCCAAAGAGGCTTCAATTACAGTACCTAAAGCTGGTTTATTCGGATTTGCCGACAGCTCAAGGAGTTCGGCTTCTAATAATACTTTCTCAAGTAGTTCGTCAATTCCCACACCTGTTTTGGCCGAAATTTCCTGGCACTGATATTTGCCACCCCAATCCTCAACTAGGATATTCATGTTGGCTAATTCTTCTTTTATCTTATCAGGATTTGCATTCGGCTTATCAATTTTATTTATGGCAATCACAATTGGAACTTCTGCAATCTGAGCGTGGTTTATTGCTTCTTTAGTCTGAGGCATTACGTTGTCGTCGGCTGCTACCACAATAATGACCACATCAGTGATTTTGGCTCCCCGGGCACGCATGGCTGTAAAAGCTTCATGACCTGGTGTATCAAGAAATGCAATTCTTTTACCACTATCCGTTACCACATCGTAAGCACCGATATGCTGTGTGATTCCTCCAGCTTCCTGTTCAATAATTTTTGAATGACGGATATAATCCAGCAGTGAAGTTTTACCATGGTCGACATGACCCATGATGGTTACGATCGGGGCCCTTGGCTCAAGATCTTTATCTTCATCCTGCTCCTCCTCAACCTCAAATTCTTCTTCATCACTTCCGAATTTTACATCGTAGCCAAACTCATCAGCGATAATGGTAATGGCTTCAGCATCCAGGCGCTGGTTTATCGAAACGAACATCCCCAGACTCATGCAGGTAGAAATGACCTCATTTACATTAACATTCATTAAGGAAGCGAGATCATTTGCAGAGATGAACTCATTGACCTGCAAGATCATTGATTCTTCTTCCTTCTTCTGCATCATCTCCTCATGAGCTTCAGCCACAGCTGATCTTTTTTCCTTCCTGTATTTTGCCCTGCTTACAGAGCCTTTTGTTTTGGAACCACTTAACTTGGCAAGAGTAGCCTTGATTTGTTCCTGAATTTCCTTTTCAGATACCTCCTCTTTCTGAACCTTTGATTTCCGGGTATCTCTTTGCTTTGACCTGCTATCTTTGGTCTGTTCACCCTGAGCAGGCTTTGGGATCCTTTTCCTCGGTCTCTTCTTCTTGTTCTTTTCTTTCTGCTCATCACTGGAAGCGATCGGCCGGGCAACTTTTTTCTTTTTTTCAGGAAGATTTATTTTTCCAACAACCTTAAGCCCCCTAAGAGATTTGGCTTTTGCCTCGATCACTTTTTCTCCTTTTGCTTCCGGTTTCGCAGGTACATCTTCTTCCTCTTCCGGTTCTTGAGAAGATATTTCTTCTTCAACCACTTCTTCCTTTTCTTCAGCTACAGGTTCTTCTATTTCTTTTTGAGGTACTTCTTCTTTTTCCTCTTTCTCTTCCTCTTCAACTTCAGGCTTCTTTTTTTCTTCCTCAAGATCAATCTTGCCGACGACCTTTATGCCTTTGAGTTTTGGTTTATCATCCCACAATTCCTTTTCCTCTTCATACTCTTCTTCTTTTTCTTCAACATCTTCGAGCTTTTTAGTTGCTGTAATTGATTTTATCAGGATCTCTTCTTCCTCATCATTCTGCTTCTCCTCCTCCTTGATTTCTGAATCAATAATAAAATTGTCGGAGTGTTTTTTTCCAATAGTTAAACCAAGTGCCTCCTCCTTATCCATAGCAGATGTAGCAAATTCCTTGGATAATACCTGGAATTGCTCCGGAGTAATTTTGGAATTGGGATTATCATCCACCTTGAATCCTTTAGATTCCAGAAAATCAAGGATAGTGTTTTTCCCGATATTCAGTTTCCTGGCAACTTGGCTTAATCTCATCATATTGTTACAGTCAATTTAGCTTTATATTACCGAAGTATTATTCAAACTCCTGATTTAATACTTTCAATACATCCTCTATGGTCTCTTCTTCTAAATCAGTTCTTCTCAGAATATCTTCTTTAGGCAGAGCAAGAACACTTTTAGCAGTATCAAGGCCTACTCTTTTTAATTCATCAATTACCCAGTCATCGATTTCATCAACAAATTCGTCAAGGTCAACATCTTCTTCTTCGCTTTCATCAAGATCCCTGAATACATCTATCTCATATCCTACAAGTTTACTGGCTAATTTGATATTATGTCCGCCTTTACCAATGGCAAGTGATACCTGGTCAGGTTTCATAAACACTGAAACCCTGCCATTTTCTTGTTCAATTTTAATCGAGGTAATCTTCGCGGGGCTCAGGGCACGTTGAATGTACAGTTCAAGATTGTCTGTACAATTGATCACATCTATATTTTCATTTTGAAGCTCACGCACTATACTATGAATTCTGGACCCTTTCATACCCACACAGGCTCCTACGGGATCTATCCTGTCATCATAAGATTCCACGGCAACTTTGGCCCTTTCCCCAGGCTCCCGAACAACGTTTCTAATAGTTATCAATCCATCGAACACTTCCGGGACCTCACTTTCAAATAACCTTTCCAGAAATTTCGGAGATGTCCTCGATAAAATTATTCTGGGATTTCCATTCACCATTTCAACCCTTTGAACAACAGCCCTGACAGACTCACCTTTTCTATACCTGTCTTTAGCTATTTGTTCGGTTTTTGGCAGTATTAATTCATTGCCTTCGGCATCTATCAGCAGTACTTCTCGCGGCAGAACCTGATATACTTCCCCCATTATCAACTCCCCAACAAGATCTTTATACTTTTGAAAGAGAATATCTTTTTCCAGGTCCTTGATTTTCTGCATCAAGGTTTGTCTGGCCATCATAACTGCTCTTCTTCCAAAATCTTCGAGCTTGATCTCTTCTGAGACCTCCTCACCAATTTCAAAATCAGGTTCTATTTTTTTAGCTTCTGAAAGGCTGATCTTATCATGATCCCAGATATCTTCAGAGTTATCATCCACAATCTCCCTGAAACGCCATATTTCAAGATCGCCCTTATCAGCATTGATCACAATATCAAAATTGTCATCCTCTGTGAATTTTTTCCTGATCATTGTTCTGAATACATCTTCAAGTATCCGGATCATAGTAGGACGATCCACATTTTTATTCCTAGCAAACTCAGCAAATGACTCTATTAATATTCTAGCGTCCATTGTTTTTATTTAAATGCCACTAATACTTTACTACTTTTTATTTTCGAAAAGGGAATAAACAAATCTTCATCCTCCTTTTCCTTACCTGTATTAATTTTCAAGGTAATACCTGAATTATCAGTCCTTGTTAAATCACCTTTAACCCGTTCCCCGCTTATCAGGTCAATTTTCAATTGCCTGCCAATATTTTTATTGTACTGCCTTTCGGATGTTAAAGGAAAATCTAATCCTGGTGAGGATACTTCCAGTGTATAGCTTTCCTCAAACATGTTCAACGATTCCAATTCTTCTGATACAGAGCGGGAAATATCAGCACAAGTATCCACACTTATGCCCTCGTCTCCGTCTACCAGGATCACTACTTTTTCATTGCCCCTTTTTCCAGTTAATTTAACATCAACAACAAAAAAAGAGTCATCTGGTAAATAGCCCTCAGTTATTCTCTGTATTTCTTCAGATCTCAGTTCCAAATTTAATCCAATAAAAGAGGGGACTTGTGTCCCCTCTATCACAAAAGATATAATTCAGATGCAAAGATACTTAAAATGAAAATCAAAACAAATTTTTATAATTTAAGTGAGGCACCGTGGAATTAAGATTCACCCACTAAACATATAATACGGAAAATAAAATTGTATTTATTTCACTATTAATGACTATTCTTCCACTTTTGTAGTCCGTGTATAATTATATTCTTTAGAATAATATGATCAATCAACTTAGGGTAACCAATACCTTAACAAGAAAAAAGGAATTATTTGAACCAATTAATCCTCCTTTTGTAGGTATGTATGTTTGCGGACCTACCGTATATAGTGATGTTCATTTAGGGAATGTCAGGACTTTTCTTAGTTTTGACGTGATCAACAGGTACTTACAACATCTTGGTTACAAGGTCAGGTATGTCCGGAATATCACAGATGTAGGACATCTTGAAGATGATTTGGATGAAGGAGAGGATAAAATTGCCAAAAAGGCAAAACTTGAAAATCTTGAGCCTATGCAAATCGTGCAAAGGTATACCCTGGGCTTTCATAAGGTGATGGAGTTATTTAATATCCAATCTCCTGATATTGAACCAACAGCTACAGGTCATATACAGGAACAGATCCAGATGATTGAAGAGATCCTTAAAAAAGGCTTAGCCTATGAGGTAAACGGTTCAGTATATTTCGATATCAAATCTTATAAAAAGTCAAATGATTATGGTATTCTCAGTGGCCGGGTAATTGAAGACCTTGTATCAGGCAGCAGGGATCTGGATAGGCAGGATGAAAAGAAAAATGCTGAGGATTTTGCTTTATGGAAAAATGCCACTCCCGAGCATATTATGAAATGGTCATCTCCTTGGGGCACTGGTTTTCCCGGATGGCACCTTGAGTGTTCTGTTATGAGCACAAAGTACCTTGGAAAAATCTTTGATATTCATGGCGGTGGAATGGACCTCAAATTTCCACATCATGAATGTGAAATTGCACAATCTGTAGGAGCTTATGACAAATCACCCGCAAAATACTGGCTACACACAAACATGCTTACCGTGAACGGCCAGAAAATGAGCAAATCCCTGGGTAATTCTTTTCTTCCTGAGCAATTATTAACAGGAGATCATGAATTACTTGATCAACCCTATTCTCCTATGACCGTGAGGTTTTTTATGCTGCAGTCACATTATTCAAGTACACTTGATTTTTCAAACGATGCCCTCAAAGCTGCTTTAAAAGGTTATAAGAAAATTGCAAATGGATTAAAGTTGGCGAGGTCACTGGAATTTGTTGATGATGGAGGTGACGTAGTAAATGAAAAACAGGTACAGCAAATCAATCAAATTTGCGACAATTGTTATAGGGCAATGAATGACGACTTTAATACGGCCGTAACCGTCAGCCATCTTTTTAACTTGTTGAAAAAAATAAATTCAATACAAACCGGTAATCTGAAACCATCAGAGATCGGGTATGATACATTCACTAAACTAATAGATACTTTTCTGGTTTTTACCACGGATATCCTCGGAATTCAGGAAGAAAAGATTGATGACCAGGAGAGTCTGTTAAAAATCTTGTTGCAGTTCTATAAGGAAGCCAAAATTGCCAAAGATTATGATAAAGTAGATCAAATAAGGGCGGAACTTAAAAAACTTGGTATCGTTCTTAAGGATATGAAAAATGAAATTGACTGGGCGTATGAGGAATGATGTGTATCAGGCGAATATCCTGTTTCTAATTATTATCCTGGTTTTTAGCGGATGTAAGCCAAGCAATGATCTAAATAATAAGAAAGAAGTTCCTTCAAAGGTAAAGCCACTTGTTGTAGCACCGGATTTTAATGCTGATTCAGCATATTATTATATTCAAAAACAGGTGGAATTTGGTCCCAGAATTCCCAATACCCCTGCTCATTATCAAACTGGAATCTATTTGGAGATGAAATTGAGATCTTTCAATGCCTCAGTAGAATTACAGGAATTTCAGGAAGCTACTTATAATAATGAAGTCCTTTCTCTGAAAAACATTATCGCCAGTTTTCATCCTGAAAAATCAAGAAGGATATTACTGGGAGCACATTGGGATACAAGACCTTTTTCGGATAAAGATCCGGAAAACCCTCAGATGCCTTTTGATGGTGCAAATGATGGAGGGAGTGGAGTAGGTGTGCTTCTTGAAATTGCGCGGATTGTTTCAATACATGAACCAAAAAATGCAGGGATAGATATTATCTTTTTCGATGGGGAAGATTATGGAGAACCTGAATTCAATAAAGAGGAAGTTATAAATTCAGGAAAGATCTATTGGTGTCTTGGTTCACAATACTGGTCGAAAAATAAACATAAAAGAAATTATATGGCCTATTATGGCATATTACTTGATATGGTTGGTGGACACGGTGCAACATTTTATAAAGAAGGAGGATCTATGCAGTTTGCAAAGAAA
>CBDUCT010000022.1:0-18524 GCA_965365715.1 uncultured Cyclobacteriaceae bacterium
ATGGCTAATCTGCCTGGTGTGATTGAGATACGCTCAATCACAAAATTTGGGCTTTCGGTGGTAACAGTGGTTTTTGAAGATGCATCCGGAACCTATTTGCCCCGCCAATTGATCGCAGAGAAACTGTCATCCATAAATGAGATCATCCCCGAAGGATATGGTACACCTGAATTAGGCCCCATTACTACGGGTTTAGGAGAGATCTATCAGTATATCCTGGATACAAAACCAGGATATGATACTGTGTACAACACAATGGATCTCAGAACTATTCAGGATTGGATTGTTAAAAGACATTTAAGTGGAATACAGGGCGTTGTAGAAGTGAATACCTGGGGTGGGTATCTGAAACAGTATGAGGTAGTAATAGATCCCTCAAAGTTAAAGGCGATGAATGTTTCAATTACAGAGGTCTATGAAGCATTAAAAAATAATAATCAAAATGTTGGGGGGGGATATATTGAAAAAGCCAGTCAAAGCTATTTTGTACGGGGAGAAGGCATAATACAAAACCTTAATGATATTAATAATATAGTGATCAAAAATATCAATGGGATACCTGTTAAAGTAAAAGATATTGGCGATCTGAGGTTTGGTTATGCTACCAGATTCGGTGCAATAACCGGAAATGGAGAAGGTGAGAAAGTGCTGGGACAGGTTATGATGCTGAAAGATGCCAATTCAAATGAAGTGATAGCCGCCGTGAAGGAAAGGGTTGCCGAAGTGCAATTATTGCTGCCCGAAGGGGTATATATAAATCCATTCCTGGATAGAAGCGAATTGATATCAAGAACCACCCATACTGTTGTTGAGAACCTTTCCCTTGGCGCCCTGATCGTAATATTTATCGTGGTCCTGATGCTTGGAAACATCCGGTCAGGACTGATCATAGCATCGGTAATTCCTATATCCATGCTCTTCGGGATCGCCATGATGAATCTTTTCGGGATATCGGCCAATCTGATGAGTCTTGGGGCAATCGATTTTGGAATTATAATTGACGGTGCAGTGATCATCGTGGAATACGCCTTGGTCATATTCGGGCAACATTCTGGTATGCTCAGGACTTTAAAAGGCCAGGCACTAAACCTTGAAAAAGACAGGCTATTGATCCTCAGCTCCAAAAAGATGATGAGATCAGCCATATTTGGCAGAGTTATTACACTAATGGTTTTTATCCCGATACTGGCACTTAGTGGTATAGAAGGAAAAATGTTCCAGCCCATGGCCCTAGCGTTTGGCTTTGCTTTAATTGGATCCTTACTTTTATGTCTCACCTATATACCTGCTTTGTCGGCATTGTTTTTAAAACCACAGAAAATTTCTAAAAACAACCCTGCTGAAAGAATTATGCAGTTTGCACATAAAATGTATGATCCGGTCATAAATTATGTTGTAAACCATCAAAGGTTAACCATAATTGTATCTGTTGTTCTTCTGGCATATACTGGTTGGATATTTAGCAGAATGGGAGGTGAATTCATACCCACACTGGATGAAGGTGATTTCGTCGTTCAACCCATCCTTAAGCCCGGCACTTCTCTATCGGAAACCGTAGATTTTAACACCAAGATTGAAAAAATTTTAATAAAGAATTTCCCTGAAGTTGAACAGGTTGTGTCACGAATTGGAGCAGCCGAGGTGCCAACCGATCCAATGTCTATGGAAATGTCCGACATTATAATTAAGCTAAAGCCTAAAGATGAATGGGTAACCACGTCCAGCAAGGAAAAGTTGGCAGACCTGATGAAAGAGAAGATGTCTGTCTTCCCGGGCGTTGAATACGAATTTACACAACCCATTGAAATGCGGTTCAATGAACTTATCACAGGAGTTCGTGCTGACGTAGCGATAAAGATTTTCGGTGAAGATTATAATCAGCTGTATGAATATGCAACACGAATTCGATCCATGATAAGTAATGTAGAAGGAGCATCAGATATTTCTGTAGAACAGATCGTTGGACTACCAAATATGACCATAAAATATGACCGGGATAAGCTGGCTCAATATGGGTTGAATGTATCGGATATTAACCAAATCATTTCCATTGCCTTTGGCGGGCAGATTGCAGGAACCATTTTTGAAGGTGAAAGGCGGTTTGATCTGAAGGTAAGTCCTGACAGAGCGAAGGTAAAGTCAATTGAAGACCTTGAGAATATATTTTTGGATTTACCCAATGGCAATACACTGCCAATGAGGGAAGTAGCAGAGGTGTCCTATGATTATGGTCCGGCACAGATCTCAAGAGAAAGTGCCAAAAGAAGGATTGTTGTTGGAATAAATGTCAGGAATCGAGATCTGGAATCATTAGCAAACGAAATACGCGGGATCATTGAAACGAATCTGAATCTTCTTCCGGGATATTATATTACGTATGGCGGACAATTTGAAAATTTGCAGAACGCTAAGGAAAGATTGTTGTGGGCAGTACCATTTGCCTTGCTGATCATATTTATACTTTTGTATTTTACATTCTATTCAACTTCTCAGGCACTCCTTATATTTTCAGCGATTCCCCTGTCGACAATCGGGGGTATATTATCATTATGGGTTCGGGGCATGCCATTCAGTCTATCTGCCGGTGTAGGATTTCTAGCCCTCTTTGGGATAGCCACATTAAACGGGGTGGTTCTGATAAGTTTTTTTAATGATCTGAAGGAAAAGGGAATTAAAGATCTGAAGGAGCGGGTTTTGACCGGCACAAAATCAAGACTTCGTCCTGTACTCTTAACGGCTGCCGCCGCAGCGTTTGGATTTTTACCAATGGCTTTTTCAACATCAGCTGGTGCAGAAGTTCAACGACCCCTGGCCACAGTTGTTATCGGTGGTTTAGTTTCGGCAACAATTCTTACAATGGTAGTATTACCGGTATTATATTGTATGATAACTAAAAAAGCGGACCATGAAAATCGATAGGTATATAACTGGTTTTATATTATTCTTACTATCTTTTTCCGGATATGGCCAGGAGCTAAGGATCTCATTTGAAGAAATGTGGTATATAACGCTTGAAAATAATATTCAGATCCGAAATGCTAATATTCTTGTAGACAGATCCGATTATATGAAAAAAACGGCCTGGGATTTTGGGGCATTAGATTTTGATTTTACCCGTGGCCAACAAAACACCGAAGTGGTGGATAATTTCTATTCACTCGAACAGGGTCTTGGTGCACCATTTACTATTTCAGCGACGAAAAAGTATTTTGAATCAGAAAAATCATTCTATCAGAAAAACAAGGAAATGATTGCCAAGCGGATTAAAAGACAACTACAGGGGTTATACAATTCCTGGTTGTTCGAATATGAATTGATAAGTATTCTGGATGGCACTTTATCACTTCTTGAGAAATCAGCTGATTATGCTAGGCTCCGGTATGAGACAGGTGAATCGAATTTGCTTTCCTCTGCCATGTTGACTTCCGAATATCAGAGAATGGTCATTGAGAAAAACCTGCATGAGGTGCATTTGAATTCCCTTGAAAATGATATTCGGACTATTGTAAACACAGACTCAATCATCATACCTGTTGAAACTAAATTGACCAAGCTCGAAATAGATCTCCCTGATAAACCTGAATTTAAGATCGATTCTGTTCCTGACGTAAAAGCCATGCAAAAATATGTCACTGTTGCCGATAGAAATTACCGGTTGGTAAAATCACAAATGAGTCCAAGTTTCAGGGCAGGATATTATAATCAGGAAATTGATCTGATTCCAGGATATCAGGGTGTAAATGTCGGTTTGTCCTTCCCACTTCTATTTATGCCACAAAAAGGCAGAAAACAAGCGGCTCAGTTAGATCTTTTTATGGCAGAAAATCAATATGAATATCAGAAGATAAATGCAAAGCTTCAATTGGAGAAGCTTTTTCAGCAATATGAGCAATTGAAGGCTAATATTGAATACCATGAAGAGGAAAGATTATCGAATGCCTTAATGATTGAGGATAACGCAAATATATTGTATGAGGAAGGGGAAATAGGTTACATTGAATTCACACAGAACTTAAAGACATCCAGACAAATCCGGGAAGATTATCTGAATTTGATCAGGGAATATAACCTTATTGTTATTGAATTATTTTATTATCTTGAAAATTAAAAGGGAAAATGCGGACCTATCTATATTTATCGTTTAGCATTGTATTTGTATGTTTTATTTGGTCTTGTAACCCTAATAAAACAAATCAAGTTGAGGCTGAAACAAACTCGGTAAGGGAGTTTCTGGAAATCAGCAAAGAGCAGGCAAAAATATTGGGATTGGAATTTGATCATCTGGCAAAAATTAATATAACCAGTGGTATCAGGGTTAACGGTTATTTTGCTACTCCTCCGGAAAATACGGCTTTTATTAGTTCAAACGTTTCCGGAAAGGTACTTAGGATTGATTATCAGATAGGAGAGAAAGTCAGAAAAGGAAGTGAAGTTGTTTGTATTGAGAGTATTGAATTTCTTGAAATCCAGAGGGATTATATTGCTACCAAAAGTTCACTAAAATATCTGAAAGATGAATATGAACGACAGAGAAAACTGGCCGATCAGAATGTAAATGCACGAAAGGTATTTCTAAGAGCAGAGAAAGATTATCTGGAATCAAAAGCAAAGTTAGAATCTCTGAGGAAAAAACTTGAGATTTTAAGAGTCAATACTGAGAATCTGGAAAACGGGACACTGTTATCTAATTTAAGCATTAAGTCTCCCATTGAGGGATATATTTCTGAAATAAATATCATTACCGGAGAAACGATTGATACCAAAAAGATCCTGATCAAGGTGGTAAATCCTGAACATATGCACGTTGAATTTGATGTATTCGAAAAGGATATAATGAATGTTCGTATTAGTCAGAAGGTCGAATTTTCCATTCCAAATGCTCCTGAATCTAATATGCAGGGGGAAATTATTTTAATTGGTAAAGAACTCGATGAAGATACCAGATCAGTAAAAGTTCATGCTCATTTTCAAGACAATCAGGATTTATATGTCGGTATGTTTGTTCAAGGCAAGATCCTAACAGAAGAATCAGAAAAAATAGCAATTCCAGAGCAGGGATTGCTTAGGGAAGAAAAACACTCTTTTGTTTATAAACTGATAGGCGAGAATGATTCCACATATTCTATTAAAAAGGAACTGGTTGCACCAGGTCCTGAACAAGATGGACTTGTAGTGCTTAACTTTTTGTCTGATATAGATTCAGACGATATGTTTGCTATTAAGGGTGTGTATTATCTCTCTTCAGACCTGGAAATTGAATAAATTTCCTATCACATAATTGTTAGTGGTTTGACAAAGATCCTGATCTTAAAAAATCTTAATGGCTACACCTTTCGGGAGCGATCCTTGATGTTATACGGAAATCAAATTGTTATTATACAGTGTGAATGATAGGTACACAGAAATCTTTGTAAATTCTATTTACAATGAATTTTAATTTTGTGATTGTAAAAAAATCAAACCACACTGACCATTAAAAATATCAGAATTACGTATATGTAAATATTAGTTTGTGATTGTTGGTACGATTCAAGTGATTGAGAAAGAGGGTTCATTTTTTAAGTAGTTTGTCCATGGAATTGACCATTCTAAAAGATATTGTTATAATATTCGCCTTATCCACCCTGGTGAACCTTGTGTTTAATAAAACCAAGATCCCCAATGTGGTGGGTTACCTTCTTACCGGTATAATTGCAGGTCCCCATCTACTTTCTTTGGTCAAATCAAAACATGAAATTGAGTTAATGGCTGAGATTGGAGTAGTATTATTGCTGTTTACTATTGGCCTGGAATTCTCCCTGAAACAATTATTGAAGATACGAAGGAGGGTGTTGCTGGGAGGTTTCTTACAGGTAGCCCTAACTGCATTTGTATTTTACCTGTCCACCTACCTATTCGGATTGAGCTGGCAGAGCAGTCTATTAATAGGTTTCCTGGCCGCCCTAAGCAGTTCGGCCCTTGTACTCAAACTTTTACAGGAGCGCTCTGAACTGACTTCTAATTATGGCAGAACGGTCCTTGGGATACTCATTTTTCAAGACCTCATGCTTGTACCCCTATTATTATTCACTAACCTGCTGGGGAACCACCAGGTTAATGTGACAGGGGAGATTTTATTACTTGCATTAAAAGCAGTGATGATTATTGCTTTAGTATTTGTCGGAAGCCGATGGTTGTTGCCAAGGATTTTACAACAAATAGCCATGACCAAGAACCAGGAATTGTTCATGATGAGTGTTTTTCTAATATGTCTGGGCATTGCTTTATTGACTGCTGAACTTGGTATGACCCTGGCATTCGGCGCATTCCTGGCTGGGTTGATGATCTCAGAATCAGAATACAGTCATAACGTATTTGGCAATATTATTCCATTTAAGGACACGTTCACGAGTTTCTTTTTTGTATCCATTGGCATGCTGCTTGACCTGTCGTTCGTGTCTGATAATATCCAAATAGTATTATTAAGTGTTTTACTGCTTATAGTCATTAAGTTCATTATTGCCAGTGGAACCGGGTTTGTGCTTGGGCATACTTTTCGGGGTACGGTCCTGGTAGGTGTAGCCTTGAGTCAGGTAGGTGAGTTTTCATTTATTCTGGCAGAGATCGGATTTGCTTATGAAATCCTTACGGATTTTTACTATCAGCTATTCCTGGCGATAGCGGTTATCACTATGGCTTTAACCCCTTTTATGATGAAAATGTCCCTACCTTTCGCCAATGCATTATTAAAACTTCCCTTGCCTGATGTTATGAGAAAGGGATTATTCCCGTTAAAGGAAATTGATGTACCGGATATGAAAGATCACCTGGTTATCATAGGAACAGATGACAGTGCCTTGATTTTGTCTGATATCGTGAAAAACAGTGACATGAAACATATTTCAATTGTTTTCAATCCATCCCTGGCACAGAATAAAATGAAGCAAGGCGATTTGGTTATATATGGCGATGCCGTGCATTTACCTATTCTTTTAAAGGCTCACGTGGATACTGCGGAATATGTAGTGATATCGGTAGGTGATATCATTCCAGCGATGGCAATTATTGAAAAAGTACGTCAACTCAATACGAAAGCTTTTATTCTCATGCGTTCCAAGCAGATAGAAAATGTAGAAGAATTATATAAGCTTGGTGCCGATCAGGTCCTGCCGGAGAAACTTGAAATTGCCATTGATCTGTTTAACAGGATTCTCCTGAAAAGCGCCTATCCGAAGAATAAAGTCACTGGCATGCTTAGAAATATAAGAAATATGATCCTGGGGGTTTTCAGTGAAAGGGATATTACGAATCAGACTAATATATTTGATGAATTTTCAAAGATCAACATACAACCAATTACAATCAAAGATAATTCATTGGCTAGAGGCAAATCTTTGATCGAACTGCAATTACGAAGTAAAATAGGCGTTACCCTGGTCGCAATTAAAAGAGGAGTAGAAATTATAGAACACCCTTCTCCGAAAGAAATATTAGAGAATGACGATGTTGTTTACGTGTTAGGTAATCAGGAACAAATAGAATCCGCACAAAAGTTGTTCAGTGACAAATTGGATGATTAGATTTCGTATTCAAATCAAATTTTAATCGTAATGCGTAAAAACCAGGTTTGTCAGGTCAAGTAGCAGTGGCTATTACAGATTAGATCTCTTTCTAACTAATTATCCTTCTTTTTTCCCCGACCAGTTGATTGTGTTTTACCTGATTGATTTCCAGACTCCACTTTCTGCTGTCCGGTTACTTTGGAATCAGCCGTTTGATCTTCAGATACATTTTTCTGCTGACCAGAAGCGCTCTGTGTATTAGATTGCTTGCTGTTCGATTTTTTATCCTGTCCGCTTGCTTTGGAATCAGCTGCTTTATTTTCACTTGTTTTCTTTTGCTGATCAGAAGTGCCCTGTGTATTAGATTGCTTGCTGTTCGACTTTTTCTCCTGTCCGCTTGCTTTGGAATCAGCAGATTGATTTTTATTTGCATTCTTCTGCTGACTTGAAGCGTTTTGTGTACTGGATTCCTTACTAGTCGACTTTTTATCTTGTCCGGTTGCTTTGGAATCAGCTGTTCGATTTTCACTTGTCTTCTTCTGCTGACCAGAATTACTCTGTGTATTGGCTTGCTTACTGGTCGACTTTTTCTCCTGTCCGCTTACTTTAGAATCCGCAGTCTGATTTTTATTTGCGTTATTTTGCTTATTGGACTGATTATTAGATGACTTATTTTGCTGACCGGATACATTTACATTTGAAGTCTGAGTAATAACTAAATTATTTCTACCACTCGAAGAATTTGGCTTATCTGACTCAATACTAGTTGTCTTTTTCTCCTGATCCGGGGCATATTCTCTTGCAGACCGGGTATTGGTTTCCTTTTTCTCTTGTCCTGGCGCATAAGTCCTGGCTGACTGGCTGCCATTTTCTTTCTTCTCTTGTCCAGGGGCATAAGTCCTGGCTGACTGGCTGCCATTCTCTTTCTTCTCTTGTCCAGGGGCATAAGTCCTGGCTGACTGGTCGCCATTTTCCTTTTTCTCTTGTCCTGGCGCATAAGTCCTGGCTGACTGGCTGCCATTTTCTTTCTTCTCTTGTCCAGGGGCATAAGTCCTGGCTGACTGGCTGCCATTCTCTTTCTTCTCTTGTCCAGGGGCATAAGTCCTGGCTGACTGGCTGCCATTTTCCTTTTTCTCTTGTCCTGGCGCATAAGTCCTGGCTGACTGGTCGCCATTTTCCTTCTTCTCCTGACCTGGTGCATAGTCCCTGGCTGACCGGCTATCAGATTCTTTCTTTTCCTGTCCTTGTGAATAAGTTCTCGCGGACCTGTCATCGGTTTCTACTGATTCCTGATCCTGGGTATAAGTCCTGCTATTCCTGTTTTCAGAATCCCTGTTCTCGTAACCGGATGAATACGTCCTCGAAGAATGGGTACTTGCTTGCCTTTTATTTTTATAGGTATGAACATTACCGGATGAATCCACATAAATTTTTGAAGAGCAACCGGCTTGAACAATCCATAATAAGGATATTATCGCGAGTGATAGGTTTAATCTTTTCATTTTGGGTCAAATTACATAAGCTGATTTTCAATAAGAACGACAGTTTTTAGGCTTATCGTACTTTTATCCATCCTTATTTTCATCTAATTGTAACCACTGCTCATAAAATACCAGCCCCTTAATTCTTGTTTTTCCCAATAATTTCATAAAAAAACAGGATCAGAACCGGCCTGCCTTTCGCTCCTTTTATAAGAAAATCATTGTATGTTTCATTAAAATTGGACCCGGGAAAAGATACTAGTTCGCTGGTCCATCCTGACCATTTGAAAGAATACTAAATCCTTCCTAATGCCAGGAAGATCGCATGGAGGGAAATGCTGATAATTATCCAGGCATTCTGAGCCCTTTGATCCCGCAGGTTGAATAACTTATACTTGATGGCATCGGTATCACAGGAGGAAACACAATCACCACAATAGGTACAACTTAATCCCGGTTTACCATTTTTGATATCAATGGTATGAAGTGCATCATATTTACAATGTGGCTTACAGTGCATACAAAGTGTGCAGGCCGCTTGTTCTATATACATCCGGAAAGGATTGATAAATTTCAAGTATTGTGTAACCGTACCAATGGGACAATATACCGTACAGTGATACATCATTCTTTTTTTCCGGGATATGAGTATAATGATGCCTATGCCAGCAATGCCGAACGCCCCGCCAAACCAAGCTGAAACCTGATAATCAAAATTAAAAAACCGGAGAATCAGTGCACCTGCTATAACCAGTAATAGAAAAGTCATCTTCAATGCAGTCTTTTGCTTCAATTTCTTTGGCTTTTTGCCTCCTTTGGATACCTGAAGATCGATTGCTCCAAAATAGCACAACTGACTGCACCATGCCGGTCCGGAAATAATAATTGTGCTGAGAAAGAGTATGGGCATAAATCCGATCTTCAATTTATAAAGAGATCCACCTATGATCAATGCCGGAACAGGAAGATGTAAAGTGCCTGTCATCAGGAATCTCTCAAATCCCAAAAGGCCAAGAAAAAGCTGACTAAAAAAAACTATTGTAAAGAGGGTCCAGGTAAAACGACGCCAATAGCTGATATTTCTACCCTGTGTCATACGGTCAATAATAAATCCGGCATAAAAGGCGATAAGAAGGATCTCTATCCATCCACCGAAACGAGGGAAAAATCGCTCTGCCAGTAAAATTGGGTTATCAACCATCAAGTGTACGATCGTTAGAATAAACATGACGATCATAACTCCAATAAATGGGTTGATAAAGCGCTGATTCATTGGGCTAAAATAAGAAAAACTATTAATTCCGTAAAAATGAAAACAGATCATCCTGCATTTTAGCCTATCTATTGCTTAATAAATAAGATATGATATTTCTTGCCTCAGGTAGAAAAGATCTCTTGCTTCTATTAAAATCAAATTTATTTTTTCTTTTTAATCATCAAGTTTATTAATCTCTTCATACAATACCTTAAAGCATTCAATTTTATCACCCCGGCGGTCTTTTAAATCTTCCCTTCCATAATAACCATCCATAAATCTACCTGCTCCGGACCAGGTAGTTTGCAGCATTCCATAGAAGTTTTCTTTTGTTTGTGGAGTGGCCTCCTGCCTGAAGTTTACCATTTGATGCAATTGAACCTTAGCGTGCTGTGCTTTGTTCCAGGGGCAGGTAACTACCCTGAATCCTTTTAATGCAAAAATTACAGCTGTTGGATCAGGCCGTTCATAATGCCAATCACAGATCACGACTTCTTTAGGTATCATATCAATAGCACGGTGCGTATTGTTAAAACTGGCTTCCCAGAAACCGATACCTGTGGTTTTACCATCCAGTAAACGATCACCCCAGATCCACAATTCCTTTCCATTTTGGGTTAGATGATTGCTGATCTTTGTTACCTCGCCAGCAAAAAGTTCTGCCTTATCACGTCCTGAACATCTTGGGCATTTATCATCTCCAAGGTAAAACACCTCATCCATACCGGCATGAAAAGCATCAGTTTCAAACACCTCTACTATTTCATCCACCACATCAAATACAACTTCATGCACATCCGGATGTAATGGGCAGTAACTAAGGCAATACAATCCGTAATCATTAGGCCACTTATCGATTCCTTGATCTGTAGGAACATGCGGTGTTTCATTAAATTCAGGATATTCTTCCAGCAATTTACCGACATTCGAGAACCAGGACTGGTGTCCAAGCAGGTTAATTTGCGGGATTATTCGAATTCCGCCAGCCTTACACGCTTTCAAAATTTTTTTCATTTCAGCTTCTGTAAGCGGGTTCTCATCCCGAAGTTCTGGCCGAGACTTATATTCGTAATTCCAATCTACCCTGAGCAATAGTGTATTTACATTCAGTGGGACTAATTCATCTTCAATGAATTTGACAAAAGCATCCAGGTCCTCTTTATCAGGTGCAGCGAGTTCAATACCCCTAATAGGAAGTAGTTCATCCAGGGTTTCCTGTGCATTTACCAGGATGGTAGTTGTCATTATTAAAGCTAATAGAAAAGTATAATTTTTCATGATTGGTGTTTTTAAAAATGATAGAATAAATAGAAAAAATCTGTAATATCATTTTCAAAATAGTGATTTTAAAGATCATATAAAACTATTTCAATGCCATTTATTCTATTCAAAATATCAATTAAATAAATTAGGACATGACAATGAATACTAATTGAAATGAATATTTAGTGAAGTCAGAAGAAAGTGAGTGAAAATGGTCAGATAATGCAGAATAAAAGCAATTAATTGTATTGAGTTTAAGAAATAATGAATTTTTCACCAGGTTCAATTAGGACTTGACCTTTTTTTTATGTGGTTAGGAATTGAAGCTGTATCTTTAGACGTGAATACTCAAATTTAAATTACTTATCAAATAGATGAAAACGCGAATTTCCTTTCTTTTGATTCTGTCATTCTCAATTTCAGGATTGTTTTCTTTCAGCTACAGTCAGACAGCGGAAGAAACTTTTGTTTATGGCGATTTATTACCCGATGCACCTGAATTAGCTGACAGGGGCGATTATTATGTCGGTGTCCAGACCATTGATTTAATACATGAAGATCAAATTGATATCCTCAACTATGGGAAAGGTCCTGATTCATTATACGACCGACCGCTAAAAGTTGAGGTGTGGTATCCGGCAGATATTTCCGATGAAAATAATGAGCTCATAATTTATGAAGAAGTTATGGGCAATGCTAACTCACCTGACAGGCCCATAATACCCTTTACTTTTTTGGGAAAGGCAAATAGAGAAGCTGATACGGAACTGGAAGGTGGCCCTTATCCTTTGATAATCGTATCTCATGGCTATACTGGTTCCCGCCTGTTATTCACATATTTGACTGAAAATCTTGCATCCAAAGGTTATGTTGTTGTATCGATAGATCATGCAGAATCAACTTTCAGGGATGCAGCCGGATTTAATAGCACACTTCTTAATCGATCTTTAGATGTTTTATTTGTCTTAAACGAAATAGCACAACTTAGTGAATCTAATGATTCCTTCCTTTTTGGGTTGGTTAATGCTGATCTTACAGCCCTGATCGGATATTCCATGGGAGGCTATGGTGTTGTCAATGTAGCAGGGGCCGGATACAGTCCGCAGGCTACCAGGTTCTTTAGTTCCATGTCAGGTGGATGTACGGCATTGGATAAACGAGCTGTCGGAAATCCTGAATTTGAGGCTTCTATTGATCCAAGGATTAAAGCCATCATTGCATTTGCACCATGGGGGATGCAAAGAGCTGTTTGGAATTCGGATGGACTGGCAGGTATTAAAGTGCCATCATTGTTCATAGCTGGAAGTGAAGATGATATATCCGGATATGAAAAAGGAACAAAAGCCTTATTTGAAGGTGCGGTAAATTCAGACAGATATCTGTTAACTTATGTCAATGCAAGGCACAATGTAGCTCCAAATCCTCCTCCACCAGAATCCCTGCAGCCTGGTCTCCATATTGATGAGTATTTAAGATATGCGGATTCAGTGTGGGATGAACGCCGGATCAATAATATAAATCAACATTTTGTAACGGCATTCCTTGGTATCCACCTGAAGGAAAAAGATAGTTATATGCCGTACCTGGAGGTTGTTGAAAATTCCAATGATGAAAACTGGCATGGTTTCAAACCAAGAACTTCAGTTGGTTTAAAACTACAGCACCTGATACCTCAGCAATAAAATTCGAACAGGGCTGAGTTAAGGTTAGTATTTCTTATTGGATGTCTGATTTATATAATTCTAAAGCCAGTGCCAAGATTTAATCCATTCTACGTGATGTTTTCAGAGATATTAAATTAAGGTTGAGGAAATAAAGCTGATTTAAATATGGCAGGTTATGTGGTCATCTTATTTAAATATTACTAAACCAATAGATCGATTAATTAAGCTATACTAATCCGGTTAAGTTTGTTATTCAAATATTAAATAGTACTTTCGAAATTGATCTAAAAAACTATAGATTGAAAAGAGGATTTACAGAATTTTTAAAGAAAAAAGCCCTCAGGTTTCTGATACTAAATTACTATAGAAAACTACCAAGAGATCAAATCACTGGAGAAATCAACGAAGTATTAGAATACCTGAAACGCCACCCGGTTAACATATTCCCCTATGATTTTAAAGATAAATATAAGGTCGGAGATATTGACGTAAAACTTGATACGAAGCTTAATTTGCATTACATTTTGATGGAGGGAAAAAGACTGTATTATAAGAATGGATTGAAAAGGTTGAAGACCAGGAAATATTTCAAAGCTCTTATAACGGAACAGGACCCACTATCACCACATCTATATCTTACAGATAACTTTAATGTTGAAAAAGATCAAATTGTGGTTGACATCGGGGCGGCAGATGGTAATTTTGGTTTGAGCATCATAGAAAAGGTAAGCAAGTTATATCTTTTTGAGCCACAAAAGAGCTGGCATAAAGCACTTCAAGCCACATTTAAACCCTGGAAAGATAAAGTTGAAATTGTATCGAAAATGGTTTCTGATGAGAATTCAGCAAACAGTGTTACACTTGATCAGTATTTCTCTGAAAAGACAAAACCTGATTTTATAAAAATTGATGTTGAAGGTTTTGAAAAGAAGGTGATCATGGGATCCAGTAAGATACTTGAAGAGAAGAAAAGAATTAAACTGGCTATATGTACATATCATAAGCAGAATGACTTTGATAACCTTTCATTATTCTTTAAAAATGCAGGATTTTCAACTTCTTCTTCGCGGGGTTATATGATATTCAGGAAAGCAATTAAGAAACCTTATCTTCGTAGAGGAATTTTGCGTGTGTGGAAATAGAAAATAAAACACATAAAATCACCCTAACATTTTGTCATTGGAGTAGGTATACGCTCGTTTGTTCCTGATCCTTTCTGAAAAGCGGTTTCGATAACTGATTTTAAGAAAAGTCGTAATTAATGATCTCTCAACCAGAACCCATCGTAAGATTACTTTTAATAAATTGCGTTTGTTAAAAAAAGAATCCATTACTTCCTTTCGGGCATTTATAATCTCATTATGGGTATAATGTTTGAATTTAATTGATGGTATATCTTTTCGTACCTTATCCCATTCATTAATAAGCCTTCCTGATTTTTCAAGCTCCTTATACAGTGGAGTGCCAGGCCATGCCGTCATCAGAAATACGCGGATAAAATCAGCATTTATTTCTTTCAGATCTTTTATAAGCTGTTTATGATACCCATTTTTTTGATTGTCAAGACCAAGAATACAAGATGCTATTACAGCTATTTTATGCCTATGTATGGTGCTTATAATCTCCTTATAATTGATGCCGATATTATGCTTCTTTCCAACTTCGGATAAATCTTCTGAATTAGTTGATTCAAATCCTACAAAGACAGCCCTGCAGCCTGCCTGATACATCAGGTTCATTAACTCAGGGTCCTCTGACAGGTTTACGGTAGTCTGGCATCCCCAGAGAAATGAATAATTTCTATCAATCATTTTCCTGAGCAAAATCTTTCTGTCTTCTTTATCTTCTTTGGTATATCCAATAAAGTTTTCATCTGTTACTATAATAATTTGCTCATCACGAAGTGTATCCAGGTCTTCAAGAACTGTTTCATGAGGTATGATGCGATACTTGCGTTCATTGTAAACAGTCAGATAGCAATACGAGCAACTATAGGGGCACCCCCTCGAGGTATTCACCGATGCATATTGATAATTTTCATGGATCATGTTACGATCCGGTGATCCCAAAGATTCGAGATCAACATTCATTGGGCCATAATATTTCTTCTGGATCTTTTTCTCTTCAAAATCCTGGAGGAATTCCTTCCACGGGCTTTCGCCCTCACCCATGATCACAGCATCAAAATGCTCGAGGGCTTCATCCGGAAGGGCTGTCACATGCGCTCCGCCTATTCCGCAGGTTATCCCCCTTTTTCTGAGGGCATCACCTATTTCATAGGCTCTTGAAATGCCCGATGTTAATGAAGAAACGGCGACAATATCAGCATCGACTGTTTCAGGATCCAGGTCTTCGCCTACATATTCATCATATATTATCTTTTCATAATAATCAGGTGTATGTTTTGATAGATAGGCAAGGGATAATGGACCATAAAGTAATTCAGTGCCAATGTTCTCCTTGACTCTGGAAGGATAGCAGAATATTAATTTATACATAAAAAATTTTGAAGTACAGGGCTATCAGGCAGGATCGTGAAAATTATTCATTAAATCAGTTACCCTTTGTGATATCTTTTACTTATAAAAATTGATTTCGATAAAGGTATTAAATTATGAGTTTAATAAAAATTAAGGAAGAAAATATATAATTTGTGCAACTCTGAGATTTATCAATCGTCAAATATATAGAAGTCAGATTTTCTCAGATATTTGAATTCATATCCACCATATTTTTCAGGCATGAAATATTTGCAGAATATGTATTGTACCTTTTTTAAGTTTGAACCTCGATCCTTAAATCAAATGACATGAAAAGATGGATTAAGATATTACTTACAGTCCTATCAACACCAGTCATAATTTTTATTTTACTTCTTGTAACTTATATCATCATGAATTGGCAGGGTGTGATTGAACCTTATCAGGTTGGAAACCCAAATGCTTCTATGAAAGTATTGATTGCCAGCCAGGGAAGTGAGTTCAAAGAAGATCTGTCAAGAAAAATCATAAAAAAACTTGAGAATGACAGTATCTATATTTCTGTAATTGATTGTACGACCCTTAAAAAAGAGAATGCGGAAGACTGGCAGGCAATACTTATAATGCATACTACCAAGGCACATAAGATACCACGATATGTAAGCACATTTCTGGAAGGTCTGTCAGATTATTCTAACCTTGTTTTGATAAGTACTTCTGGTGGAGGGGATGAAGTTATTAATGAATTTGAAGTTGATGCCATAAGTACAGCCTCAAGCAGGTCCCTAACTGATACTATTGCCGGCCTTGCCATATCGAAGATTAATAATATTTTACATAAGGATTTGAACTGATTACGAAAAAAAAAGCAGTCCATGATTGGACTGCCCATATGATTCAAATTCTTGTTTTAAGGAAGTTATCTGATCACTTCAACATTGACAGCGTTCAAACCTTTCTTCCCTTGCTCAACGTCAAATTTGACTTTGTCGTCTTCACGAATTTCGTCGATGAGTCCACTTTGGTGTACGAAAATGTCATCACCTGAATCATCTGGCTTAATAAATCCAAATCCTTTGGAATTATTAAAAAACTTTACTGTTCCTTCTTTCATTTTAAATAATAATTGTAATTAAAAGTACTTTTATAAATAATTTGTTTCATCAACAAATGTTAATGCTTTTCCTATATTGTTTGCTCTTCCAGTTCTTCCAATCCGATGTAAATAGCTATTAAAACTCATTGGAAGCTGGTAATTAATAACATGTGTAACATTGGATACATCAATCCCTCTGGCAGCCACATCCGTAGCCACTAAAACCTGTACATTGCCTCTTTTGAATTTATCAAGGGCTTTGTTTCTGTAGCTCTGTGTTTTATCCCCATGGATGCGATCTGACCTAATCCCTGATTGATTTAGTTTCCTGTTTACTCTGTCTACCAATCTTTTGGTTTCGGCAAAAATCAATACCTTTTGAAATTTTTTGTCATCCATTAAATCCCGAAGCATTTTGAATTTATCTTCCCCGACAGGCACTTTTATTATGTCCTGTTCAACCTGATCACTTGTAGAAGTACCTGAGCTTACTTTTACTTCCACCGGATTCTGGACCATCTGATTAATTATTGATCCCTGCATTTTATCCACAGATGCAGAAAACAGCATGGTTTGTTTCCTGTTATGCATTAATTGCACCATTTTTCGAATGTCATCTACAAATCCCATGTCAAGCATTCGGTCAAATTCATCCAATACCAATACAGAGATTCCCTGAAGTTTAAGGGCTTTTCTTTGGGTAAGATCAATTAAACGACCGGGAGTGCCAATAACAATATGGTTTTTCCTTTTTAATTGGTCAATATCCCTGTCCAGGTTGGTCCCACCAATGAAACAAGCTGCATATAATCCCATTCCCTTCGATATACTAATGAATTCCTCCTTGATCTGAAGCGCCAACTCCCTTGTAGGAACTACCACCAAAGAAGTAAAAGATTCCGGATTTTCAAGTAATCTTTCAATAATAGGGATAAGAAAAGCAGCGGTCTTTCCGGTCCCGGTATTTGCGATGCCCATAAGATTACGACCTGAAATAAGATATTCCAGTGTTTCGTCCTGTATCTGTGTGGGTTCAGAGAAACCTTTTCTTATTAAATTGATTTTGATTTTTTCATTGATTGGCATTTCATCAAACGATCTTGTAGCTGTATAAATGGATTCTTCTTTTAGAATTGCTTTTTTTACCAGCAGGTTTGGATCTTTAATCGATGAAACTTTCTTTCTGTTATTTCTTTGCTTGAAACCCTGTTGATGCTTGCCTTTCCTTTTTTTGAAGTCCCGGGTTTCTGTATTTCTTGTTATATTTTTATTCATTTGTTTGGTTCATTTTTAAATAATTGATTGCTACACAGATTGTCCGTTTTGAAACATTGTGTAACTCTATTAATTGCACATCCTGACAGGACTGATTCGGTCGATCTTTGAAATTCTGAATTTTTGATGATTTTGTTATTAAGGTTTTTATGGAGTCTGATCGATCAGCTTATAGAGGCAAATTAATTAGACGAGGTTCATTTTATTGAGCATTTCCTAATAAGGAAAATGTCATTATTTGTATTTTATTGTTTAGGTTCTTCTTTTTTATCTTCTTTGATGTCTTTTTCAGGTGGTTCGGAGGTTATGTTTCCAAATTCGTCAACATATGCCATCATATTTGAAAGATCACCTCCTTTATTATTATTTTCCTGTCGCTCTTTGCGCCGTTCTTCTTTTTCTTTTCTTTTTTGCGCCTTCTTTTTTTCCCTTTGTTTTTTAATAAAGCTATTTTGTGATCTTGACATAT
>CBDUCT010000023.1:0-18103 GCA_965365715.1 uncultured Cyclobacteriaceae bacterium
ACCATTCAGAGTGCCACCAAATGTATTTTCCACAAAGCCATCCCTGAAGTCATAAAATCCGGCAGCCCGGGCAAAGAGTTTATCCTTTACAATGGGCAGGTTGATGGCTCCCCTGAATTCCCGCTGGTTGTAATTGCCAAAGGCGACAGAGGCATATCCCCCAAGGGTATTTTCGGGACGCTTACTTATAAAGTGAATGGCCCCAATTTGAGCACTCCTGCCAAATAATGCATTTTGCGGGCCTCTCAGGACCTCCACCCTTTCCATATCGTATAATGCGACAGAAGCACCGTTGGCCCGGTTAATGGGCACATTATTCTGGTATACAGATACCCGTGGTTGTGCGCTGGGACTCACTTCTTCACTGGTCAGTCCGCGTATTACAAAAGTGGGACGGTTGGCACCCTGCTCAATAATATTCAATCCGGGAATATAATCGGAAAAATGACCCAGCTCGACGATGTTGGCCTGTTCAATGAGGTCTGAACCAACAACATTTATCGCAGTCGGTACATCCAGGATCTGCTGCTCCCTCTTTTGTGCATTAACCGTAACCGGCTTCAGGTGTATCACATGCTCCTGTAATGTGAAGTTCAGTTCATTCGCCCCCCCCTGAAGCACTATTGGAATAGCCTGGGTCGTATAACCCATAATTGAAGCTTGTATGCTAACTTCTCCGGGTTGAAGATCCCCAAAATAAAACTGCCCGTTTTCATTGGTATTAACCCCCTTTTCTGTACCAATTATAAGTATACTGGCACCCTGCAGCCCAATATCACTATCGTCAACGACGGTTCCATGCAGAATGGCCACCTGCTGATTTGAAATACCAGAAGGTTCCGGCGATACTGAGGAATTATTATCATTATCTGCTCCTTGTCCCATCAGCGAAACAGAAATCAGCATTAATAGAAATAAGATCTTTATTTTATTGATCATTATAAGGAAAAATTTATCAATTGTTTCTGGTTCAGGCATGCAAATCTATAGAATTCACATAATAACAATTGTCTTCTTCCTAAATAAATCAGGATTTTTAATTCTGTAATGGTTTTGATTGCTTTCGTATTTGAATCATGCGATAAAATAAAAAAACCAGCCTCCTGCCCTACATGAACATTCATACAGTTATCCCATGTCCAGTTTAAAGGGAATTTTAACTTTGCCGACATTGAGTTCATGATTAATGAAAAATACCTCGTACCCTCAAAATTCAGGGTCTTCTCATTTATCAAAAAATAAACGCTACAAAGCTATGACAGGAAAAATATTAGGCTAATTATTCTTATTTAACACCTACCCTATTTATTTTAGTATTTGCTTTATGAAGAAATCCAGGAAAATATACCTTGATCACAACGCAACCACCCCGGTTGATCCCAGGGTATTGGAGGTTATGCTTCCTTATTTTTCGAAAAAATTCGGGAATCCTTCCAGCAGTCTTCACGCCTATGGATGGGAGACTGAAGAAGCCGTTGAAACAGCCAGGGAACAGATCGCTGACTCCATAGGCGCAAGACCAAATGAAATTTGTTTCACTTCCGGAGCCACAGAATCCATTAACCTGGCACTAATGGGTCTGTCCGAAGCCTGCAAGGAAAATGGCAATCACATCATAACCTGCACAACAGAACACAAAGCCGTTTTGGATACCTGTACCCATCTTGAAAAACAAGGATTTGAAGTTACCCGGCTCGATGTTAACAATCAGGGAGCCATTGCCCTGAGGGATCTTGATAATGCAATCAACGATAAGACCATATTGGTATGCCTGATGCATGCCAATAACGAAACGGGGGTCATCCATCCCCTAAGGGAAATTGCTGAATTGGTAAAAAATAGAGAGGTTTTATTGATGACCGATGCAACGCAGTCCATAGGTAAAATTCCTTTTGATGCAGATAACCTTGGAATAGATGTCGCTGCATTCTCATCTCATAAATTATATGGGCCAAAAGGCGTGGGAGCACTGTACATAAGAAATCGTCCAAAAGTAAAAATTTCACCTTATCTGTTTGGTGGTGGACAGGAACGTGGATTGCGGCCCGGGACACTGAATGTTCCCGGTATTGTTGGATTTGGAAAAGCTGTAGCACTTTGTTCCCGGGAAATGCATGATGACGGGGATAGATTAGGGAAGCTTCGTGACACGATTGAACAGGAACTTTCCATGTTGGAAGGTGTTTTTATAAACGGATATAAATCCTTGCGTTTGCCCCATATGACTAATATATCATTCCGGCATATCGATGAAGCAAAGTTTATCCCAACATTAAAAAACCTGGCCGTTTCCAGAGGCTCCTCCTGCTCCTCAACCGTCATAAAACCTTCACATGTCCTGAAGAACATGGGATTACCCGACCAACTTGCCCTATCCTCCATACGGATTGGATTAGGCAGGTATACGACTGAACAAGAAGTCCGTATGGCAATAGATTCTATAAAAGCGACTGTTGAACAACTTAGACTTACCACAACATGAGAGAATTGGAAATCCTGCTTGCCTCCTACGATGAAATGAAATCAAAAGGACTGTCATGTGTTCTGGCCACCCTGGTTCACGTGGAAGGATCATCATACCGCCAGGCCGGCGCCAGGATGCTTATCAATGAAAACGGAGAAATGGTCGGTGCAATCAGTGGGGGTTGCCTTGAGGGTGATGCATTGAAAAAAGCGCTATTGGCTTTGGAACAGCAACAGAATAAACTTGTAACCTATGATACCAGTGATGAGGACGATGCTGTGATAGGCGCTCAGCTCGGTTGTAATGGGGTTATACAGGTATTATTTGAACCGATCCGTAAGGATCAGGAAAATAATCCTATGGAACTGATCCAAAAGATCACCCAAACCAATGAACCATCAATTATCGTAACCTTATTCAATCTACGCAAGAGTCAAAAGCAGCCGGGCACTAAGTTGATCCTGGACCGGCAAACTTCTGTTTTCGGAAATACGGAAGATTTGGAATATTTAAACGTGATCAAGGAAAATGCACGTATTGCCTTTGATCAGAACCGTTCGTTGTTCAGGGAATATCATAAATCCGGTGAAACACATCATGCATTCATAGAATTATGTCTCCCTTCGCCCACTTTAGTACTGGTTGGAGCAGGAAATGATGCACAGGTTCTGGCTCAATTGGCCACGATCTCAGGTTGGAACGTCGTCGTTACCGACGGAAGAAGCACGCATGCCAGCAAAAACCGTTTTCATAGTTCGTGTCAGGTTTTCGTTAGCCAACCTGAAAAAATCCTGGACAATATCCGAATCGATCATCGAACTGCATTTGTCCTTATGACACATAATTATCAATATGACTTATCCGTTTTAAAGTTACTTTTGGATGAACCTCATTTAAGCTATATCGGTATTCTGGGCCCGAAAAAGAAATATCAAAGAATGCTTGACGAATTGAAGCGGGAAGGCATTCAACTTACTGAAGAACAAGCTTCGAAGGTCTTTGCCCCGGTGGGTTTGGAACTTGGGGCGGAAACACCGGCAGAAATAGGGCTTTCAGTACTTTCAGAGATCCTTGCCGTGCTGAACAAAGTAAATGTTGGTCACCTCAGGGAGCGAAACAGCCCCATTCATAATAAATCAAATCTTAAATTTGAAATTGAAAATGTCTGAATATAATCCTGTAGATAATGTGGGGGTGGTGATTCTTGCAGGCGGATCTTCCAGTCGGCTCGGACAACCTAAACAGCTGATAAAATACAAGAACAAACCGCTTCTTCAAAACATAATAGACCATGCACAGGTTCTATCTTTTACGTCCAAAGTGTTGATATTGGGAGCGCATCAGGAAGAAATTATGAAAAATATCAATACAGCTGAATTTAAGGTTATTATTAACAAAGAATGGAAAGAAGGCATAGCATCCAGCATTCGAAAAGGTGTCTTACATTCAATAGAAAACAACCCGGACCTGGAAAATATACTTATTTTGCTTTCCGATCAACCCTTTGTCAACGGCAAATTAATTCAAGAGCTGCTGGATACACATATAACTAAAGGCAAGAAAATAACAGGGTGCAAATACAATGACACTATTGGTGTACCAGCAATATTCAATAAGCAATTATTTCAGGAGTTATGTCAATTAAAAGGAGATCGCGGGGCAAAAGTCCTTATAAAAAAATATCCGGATAAAGTAGCGGCAGTATCCTTTGATCTTGGGTCCGTCGATGTTGACGAACCCGATGATTACGCCCAACTGCTCAAACTGAATAATTAAGTGTTTTAAGAATTTTACATTATGGAAATTAAAGTTAAATATTTTGGATTTGTAGCTGAAGAAACGGGCAAAGCAGAGGAAATCATCTCTCTGCAGAACGGCATGTCAGAAATCCAGGAATTCATAGCCTTTATTTTTAAAAAGTATGGGCTGAGTGATGAGGGAACGATTCAAGTTGCCGTAAATCAGGTAATACAAAACGAAGGAAGGATTCAATATGGAGATGAAGTAGCATTTCTTCCTCCTTACGCAGGGGGTTGATATATTATTTAAGAATGGATTCATTTGAACGATATAGCAGGCAAATTCAATTATCAGAAATTGGTATTAATGGCCAGCTAAAGCTTGCACAGGCAAAAGTATTGGTTATCGGGGTAGGCGGACTGGGTTGTTCGGTCGCCCAGTATCTGGTAGCCTCCGGAGTAGGCATAATAGGTTTGCTGGATCATGACCTGGTGGATATTTCAAACTTGAACCGACAAATTCTATTTACTGAGTCAGATGTAGGTAGAGGAAAGGTTGATGTGGCTAAAGATGCATTACTTAAAATGAATGATCAGGTTCAGATCCATGCCTATCATGAACAACTTTCATTTGAAAATGGACTGGATCTTTTCCCGGATTATGATATTATTATTGATGGTACTGATAATTTTCAGACCAAGTATCTGATCAATGACGCATGCGTATTAACCGATAAGCCCTGGGTATATGCTTCGATATATAAATACCAGGGGCAACTTTCGGTTTTCAATTATGAGAATGGCCCTACCTACCGTTGTTTGTATCCGAAAATCAATTCCGGAAATATCAGTTGCGAGGAAATCGGAGTACTCGGTGTTCTGCCCGCCATATTGGGAACAATGCAGGCTTCCGAAGCAATTAAGATCATACTTCAAATAGGTCAGGTTCTGTCAGGTAAATTATTCATTGTAGATCTGCTTACCTGGCAGGAACAGAAAATAACTTTTTCACGAAATGAAAATCAGGTCCGTTTAGCGAGAAGCAGGGAAAAAGTCAAAGTTAAGAATACCGGATCCTACAAAGCATGTAGCGAGGTCTATCTTGATATACGGGAAATGATGGATAGATCCATAGATCCTTATAAAAAGGTGTTGCACATTCCAATGGCACAGCTTGACAAAAGGCATATTGAAATTCCAAGAGATGTGCCTGTTCATGTCTTTTGTCAATCCGGGACCAGAAGCCGGAAAGCCATTGAACAACTGTCAGAGAAATATGGATTTCAAAATCTTAAAAATGTAAATGGAGGTATCCAGTCTATAGGCATATGAGTAATAAAAAAATAAAAAAAGTATTTGTTCAAGGGGTGATCTCTCCTGAAAAAATTGCGGATTCGATCTCCAAACACCAGTCCAAAACTGAGATCGGAGCCCACAGTATATTCCTCGGACAAGTCAGGGCGGATGTTGTGGAAGGCAAGACGGTGAAAGCAATCGACTATTCAGCCTATGA
Source organism: uncultured Cyclobacteriaceae bacterium (assembly GCA_965365715.1). Lineage (GTDB taxonomy): Bacteria > Bacteroidota > Bacteroidia > Cytophagales > Cyclobacteriaceae > JAGTVG01. The sequence continues at coordinate 5,717 of CBDUCT010000023.1, forward strand.
AGAAATGGCAGAGAAAGAAATGCACAAGATAAGGGAAACTGCCTTCTCAAAATATGAGTTGACCTGCGCCCATATATACCATAGTCTGGGCAAAGTAAGTACAGGCCAGGTATGCCTGTTCATATTTACCTCCTCACCTCACAGGAAAGGGGCCATTGATGCCTGCCAGTATATATTGGAAGCTGTCAAAACCAGCGTACCGATCTTTGGGAAGGAACTCTTTGAAGATGAAAGCTACCAGTGGAAGAAGAATGAAAATTATGTTGGAAATCAAACTTGAGGTCGGGGAATTATATGAACAAACGAATAATCGATAGCTTCGGAAGGCAACACACCTATTTAAGAATTTCATTAACCGACCGCTGTAATCTCAGGTGTTTTTATTGCATGCCGGAAAATGGTGTACAACTCATCGATAAGCCAAACATTATGACGATGGACGAGATAGTTGCCATCTCTAAAACATTTGCAGAGCTGGGTGTGGATACCATAAGGCTGACCGGTGGTGAACCCTTGATAAGAAAAGACTTTGAAGAATTGGTCGGCGAACTGGCCCGGCTGGATGTATCCTTAAAACTAACCACAAATGGCATTTTATTGGACAGGTTTTTTGATCTATTCCAGGAAGTTGGGTTGAACAAGGTGAACATAAGTCTGGACTCCCTGGATAAGGCCAGGTCCGTTTTTATTAATAAAAGAGATTATCTTGACAGGATCATGGCCAATATTCAGAAAGCCATTGATCTGAAGATGAATATTAAACTCAATATCGTCCTGATAAAGGGTGTAAATGATTCCGAGATCCCTGATTTTGTTGAGCTAACCAAAAATAAAAACATAACTGTAAAATTCATTGAATTCATGCCCTTTAAAGGCAACCATTGGGACTGGAGTAAAGGCGTAAGCCGGGATACTATTATCAATACCGTGGAATCGCATTTCGGAACCATTATTCCCATGCCCAATCCAAAACACAGTACCTCTTTAAACTACAAAGTCTTCGGACATGCCGGATCATTTGGGATCATAAGCACCATTACCCATCCTTTCTGCTCCGAATGCAACCGGATCAGGCTAACAGCGGACGGTAAAATGAAATACTGCCTGTTTGCCAATGCTGAAACAGATCTTCTGACTCCATTTAGAAAGGGAAGACCCATTGATGAGATTATCCAGGAAGCAATACAGCATAAAAAATTCTCCAGGGATGGCATGGTGGATAAAATGGAACCTGAGCATTACGAGCAAAATCGCACGATGAACTCTATAGGGGGATAATGAACCGGGAATAATATTTATTCATTGGTAATTTTGATACCCGCGATGATACATTCATCAATCATTTTTAATACAACTTCCGGTGACCTATCCATATTATCAGCGGTAGTAACGATTACCGTAGACAGGTCCGGGATGATAACGATATGCTGTCCGCCTATTCCCATAGCAAAAATAACTTTCACATTCGGCTTTCTGGCGGATTCCCTCAGCCACCACAGATAACCGTAATCAAATGTTTGATCGGTTTTTGTTTTAAACGAGGTGGATTCCTCTATCCAATCGGATGAAATCACTTTTTCTTCTTTAAAAACACCACTATCAAGTACCAATTGGCCAATCTTAAGCAAATCTCTTGGTTTCAATCCTAAAGATCCGGACATCAATGGATAATCGTTATCTTTAAAATTATCCCACGAAATAGAGGATATACCTAAGGGGTTGAATAAATATTCCATAGAAAATTCCTGTACTGATTTACCGGTTGAATTTTTAAGTATACCACTCAATAAATCAGCCTGTGGATTTCTATACTCAAATTCTTTTTCCAGGGATTCATTGAAATTCTGCTTAAAGGTTGTTTGGATCACATCATTAGAATAGGCATAAATATTATCGTGTAATTTCCTGTCCCATGACAAACCAATACTCATAGTCAACAAATCTTTTAATTGAATCTCTTCCCATCTCTGATCGATATTTTCAGAATATTCAGGGAAAAAGCTGATTACTTTTTGACTGGTTCCTATGATATAGCCTTTATCGATCGCAATACCGATCAAGAGTGATCCGATACTTTTAGTGCAGGATTGCAAACTGTGAAGATCATTAATATAATAACCATCGAAATATTCTTCAAAAACCAACTTTCCATCAAGTGCAATTAATACTGAATGAACATTACCAAATTCATCATCAATGATTTTATTCACCATAGAATTTAACAGATCAAGATCGCAGAATTCATTTGTCAATGTCGCAACCGGCCAGCCATCATTTATTTCAATCGGCAATTTAGATCCTTCATGCATAATTGTAAGTCTTTCCAGTCCTGGATATTTTTCAAAGAGTTCTTGTTCAGTAACTTTTTGCAGGTCAAAGTCTCGTCCCGAACCATCGGCATAGATCAATCGACCATCAATAAGCTGATTTATTGTATCAAGATCTCCCGAGAACTTTACATCAGCACTCTGATTGGCAATCATGGACAGGGCCAAACGGTTCAACTTAATCTTTGAGGCTGGTTCCGGACTAAACTTCAACCCATTGTAATAGGAATGAATATCACATTGTATCTCTCCTTCATCATCAAAGAAATATGCAACAAAGTTTTGTTTGTTGTCATTTTCATTAATTTCAAGTTCCCAGAAACCATATAAATAACTATAGTCGGGATTATTGCAGCCGAAAATAAAAAACGATAAAAGTAGCGCCAATAGTAGTGCGAAGCTTCTGTTCATTTCCCAAGAGGTTTTTAGAAATGCATATACTTTGAAGATAAAAAATTCAGGACTAAAATCATCATGCACATGCCGTTTTATAACATGTTTTAATAGTATTTTATTCTTTATTGATTTATTTACCGTTGATTAATTAATTACGTAAAATGGAATATTTTGATGAGTGTTTTTATTGCCATCTCAGACCTGACCGTGCCTGGAGGTGAAGTCATTGCTCAAGGTCAATATTCAAAGATATCAATGAAAATTATGTAATATTCAGAATATCTGCGCAGGAATTGATGATGATCAACCTTCTTTAATTTTCTCTAAGCAGGTAATTTTTTATATTGAATAAATATTTAGAATAGACAACAAAAATTTAAATACCATAATTTCTATAACATGCCATATTCAAAGAATATAATTGCCATACTTTTAATAAGTATTTTTCATTTCTCATCAGCACAGGATTATGATTTACAGGTTGTTGCGGAGCTGGACCTTGGTCATAATCTGGGTCAATTCAGGGCCGTCCCGATTTCACTTGGAGATAACCAACCCAAAGCCATTGCTGCTATGTATTCGGAAGATGCTGAGATAGATCCTTATATCGGGATGTTTTTCTTTCCAAAACATACCCTGAAGGTGATGGTCTTTGATGAAAAGGGAAAAATCAAGTGGAAGCGCGATCTTGGAGAAGGTGTGGTTCCGGGGATCTGGTTCAGTCCGATATTCGCCTTTGACCTCGATCAGGATGGCAAGGATGAAATCTGGATCATAAATAATACAGATCCTGAACATCCAATGAATTTCAGGCAATATGTGCTTCAAAAATTAGATCCGGAATCCGGGGAGACACTTGGTCAATGGCCATGGCCACAACCTGCTTTTCCACAAAGTATGTCGCATCTTTACCGTCATTTTATTATGGGTGCTTATGTTCATGGAAAACCTGTATTATTAACTGCTCAGGGTACTTACGGGGCTATGGCAATCCAGGGCTGGAATCCCGACATGAGTTTGAGGTGGGAACACAAAATTGCAGAGGATGCCAGGGGATGTGTGGGAAGCCACGTATCACCCGTGGTAGATATTAATCATGATGGAGTGGATGATCTTTTATGGGGAGAACGTTGTATCGAACTTGACCAGGGAAAGCAACTTTTTTGTGCAGATGAAAAGGTATGGGAAGGGCATTCTGACATTATTGAACCTGTTTTAAACAGGGAAACAAATACCTGGTATTTTTTTACGTGCAGGGAGAACTATAATGATCTTGGCCCACGGGTGGTGTTATATGATCAAAATGGAAATCGTGTATGGGGCGATCTGGAAGAAGGCCATATTGATACCGGATGGGCGGCGCGAATAGGGAAAAATGGTGAGCCAATTGTATTAGGCGTCAAGGTGGGTGAGAAAGTCCGCACGGCTGAAGGAGAGCGCAGAACCGGTATAGTGGAAAATACCTACGAGGCATTTACCGGTAAGAAGGTAGATCTGGGATTCAAGGTTTATACATCAATACCTGTAGATCTCAATGGAGACGGTATTCATGAATTAGTCAAAGGTTATTTTGAGGGAGATGGAAGTGTGATGGATAACCAGGGAAATGTGATTGGTAATATAGGAGGTCATTCTGCTATAGCATCTAAATTCGCAACATTGCCTGGAGAACAAATACTAAGCTACTCTAAGGATGGGAAAATAAAGATATGGGCTGACAAAAACGCTGAAGATACTCCGGAATCTAAGAAAAGGTATGAGCATCCATTCTATAAAATAAATCAAAAACAGACCGGGAACGGGTATAATTTATTTACCCTAGGAGGAATCTAGTATTCTCTATCCGGATATGAAAAATTAACTACCTCTATTTAGTTTTATTATGAAAATTAAAAAAATCATTAATCCACCCCATAGATCATTACTCACCTATATCATTATGCTCCTTATTTCAGTTGACACTTTCGGACAAGGAAATCTGTCTATTGAGGATCTGGGCAAATCCTACACAATGCCACAGGACAAATTATTTGATGGTTTGTATTTCCATATTCCCAGTGATAAGGTAAACCATGGAAATACCAGCATAAGAAATACCGATGCCGAATACCTTGTCTGGAAGGGTAATCCAAACAGCAATGGTTATGGCTATTTTCAAAGAAACCGCGATATGGGGCAGGTATTCAATGTACCGAAAGGATTCAATGTAAAACTTGACGCCCTGGTGTTGAGAACATCAAAGGGGAACAACGCGCTGATGGAGGGTGCCTCTGGTGCAGAAATGTATATCGTGTTTTTTGAGGTTAAAATAAAAGAGGGTGAAAAATTAAGGATTAATGAAAACGGAACCACCAAGGGAGATCTTGCGACCCATGGGTTTGATTTTCAGTTTAACAGATGTGATGATTTTATTGAAGGAGATGAATATTTTTTTATTCACCGCTCGAACGGAGGAATTTTTCCCAAAGTGGAACATACTACCCAAACCGTATATAAGAGGGGTGCAGATATACCTTTTGGAGAGCAGGAAGGGCATTTGAGATACTTCCGATTTGAGTTAGAAGGAGATTCCGAATTAATGCTTAAGGGTGGAAAAAGGTATGCTTTCATGATCGGATTTACTAATCCGGGAAAAGACAGGGGGATAGCATGGTCTATAAGCACTAAAGTACATACAAAGGAAGCAGCTGAATTTGTCCGTGATGAAAATGGTGTTATTCGATGGGGAATCAGAAGAGAAGGAAACGGGACCTTGCCTCCCACTATGATTGAAAACCCAAAACCTCCTTCAGATCCTTCAGCCTATAATAAATTAGTAATAGAGTCCATGTTTCCGCACAACCACTATGCCACACTAAAACCCACCTCAGATGGTTATCCTGATGTGGACACTTACAGAACTATGGAGTTTTATCTAGAACTTCATGAAATTATTCCTAACGACATAGTTGATTAATGACTATTGAATTATAGCCCGGGCGTTAAATACATCAATATTATGTGATTATTTATGCCATAGCATTTGTTAAGAAACAAGGAATTTCCCTTTTTCCCTTTCAATGAACTTAATCAACGTGGTGGGTTCTGATCCGCTAATTTTTAGAACAGAATCCGTTAATTGGGGTAAATTTTTACTGAATCTGGGCAACCAGTGTAACATGATCATTACCATTATCAGTGAGGTTTTTAATCCCATTTTCCTTTTATGAAAATAGAACTTCAAGAGGTTAGGACTTTCATACCTAATTTCTTTACCTGTTACACTACCAATAAGTACACAAACTTTATCAAATCCCATTGATTCATCACTTGTTAATTCATAGGATTTAGATTTAAATTGGTTAAAATCATTGAGAATAATAGCACCACACAATCCGATATCGCGGGCATCCACCCAATTAAATTTCAGTTTTCCTGCCGGAATAAAGATCTTATTCTCGTTTCGTATTTCATCCAGGAACATGGAAGTCAGATTTTGCATGAAATACCCCGGACGAAGAAAAATATATTCAAAAGAGTTTTCCATTATAAGTTTTTCAATTTTGTAATGCGGAATCATCTTTTGTCTTTCTACACCCTGCACTGATAAAAAAACCACTTTCGAAATTCTATGGACCTTCATTTTACCAATAAATGGAGAAAAGTATTTATTGATATCTGCGAGTTGTGGTGGCCGGAGAAGGAACACAATGTCTATACCAGAGAGGACTTTATCAAATGTGGAGGAATCCGAAAAGTTGAGGCAACGATACTGCAGATTTTCGAATTCAGATAAAACGGATCTTGCTATTTCAATATCAAAATCGGCAGCAATGATATCATGTCCGGAGTTGATTTGCCGTAAACCACGAATAATTTCGTATCCAACATTACCTGATGCCCCTGTAATTAATACTTTCATCTATCTCACCTAAAAAAACACTTCCTCCTGGAACCTCTTAGTATATGCCAGAGGTTTTATTTGCCCGATTTCATTGCCTGAAACTTCTCCCAAAGGGATTCAGAGGTAATGGTCTCACACAGATCATCATAAGTACTATCCTTAAATCCAGCCGGGTTAAAATCATTTATGCTATCAAGATAGATTATTTCAGGGTTATGAATTTTTCTATCATAGGATTTCCCATATTTTTTTTCAAATTGTTCTATGGCTGTTTTCTTGATCTGGTCTTTCCACTGTTTTATCTGCATTGCTTTTGCCCTGCTTTCGGTAATATTCTGTCTGAACGGAACTACAAATTCAACATCCTCCCCTTTTGAATTTTTAAATAATCCATATCCTTTAACCACCGAATTGTACTCAAAATGCAATTCCTCCATGGCCAGATAGATTACAGTGTTTAATGAATCAAACCGTATTTCCAGAAAATCAAATTTTTCCATGCTATTATATTTCAGTTTTTTATCTTGATTATATTCCTTTCCTAATATCTTTCCTTGCTTATTTTTTGTTTAAGCCTTCAGCAGTACGGTCTTCCATAGCCGGTGGTGGAGTAGCTGAGGGTGGATTCTCTTTTAATAATTTTAATACCTCTTCCACAACCCGCTCTAACTGGGGATCCCGTCCCTGGACCAATATGTTGGGATCATCCCAGACTGGTATATCCGGCTTGACCCCTTCACCTTCCCAGAACCAATGTCCATCAATATCATATAGTCTGGCGCCAGGTACCGTGATACCTCCCCCATCGATCAGGGAATGTCCCGTTGCCGGTCCTACCAATATGCCAAGGGTTCTTTCTCCAACAATTGGCCCTGCTTCCAGTTCCTGGAAGGCCCAGGGTAAGCCATCTCCTCCGGATCCTGCCCAGCCATTGATCAGCATGCCCATGGGACCGGTATTTGCTTTTATGGGATAAATATGGTGTCTACCATGTCGCCAGTATAGATTATATACTACCGGTCGCTTCATCAATTCAAGAAAACGGTCGGCAAGCTGACCTCCACCGTTAAACCTTTCATCAATGATAAATCCTTTTTTATCCAGCTGACCATAATACATTTTAACCAGTTCCAACTGTCCCCTTGTTGCCGTATTTGACATATAAATATAACCCAGCTGACCATCTGATAACTCTTCTACTTTTTTCCGGTTGTTTTCTATCCACTCCAGGTATCGCAAATTTTGTTCTTCCCCTTGTGTCAGGCACTTAATAACAAGATCCTGGATTTCTCCTGATTCATCTGATTTCCTGATCATTAACGAAACAGTCTTGCCGGCCAATCCCTCAAAAGCAGCGAATGGGTCTTTTGCCAGATCCAGTTTAATACCATTGACTGCTTCGATATAATCTCCTGCAGCAATATCTACCCCGGGTTGATCGAAAGGTGAGCGAATCTCGGTATCCCAGGCAGCAGGTCGTACAATTCTTTTAATTTTAAATCCCGCATCATCCAATTCCCAGTCGATCCCAAGATATCCCGTTTGTATCTGAGGAACACCTTCAGCATCACCACCAAAGGTATAGGTATGTCCGGCACTAAGTTCTGCGCTCATATTTGACTGAATATTAGACACATCCCACCGGGTACGTGCATCATCAATTAAAGCACCGTATCTTAATCTCATCTCATCCCAATCGACTTGCTGCATATTTTCATCATAAAAGAAATCCCGGTATCTTCTCCAGGTATCGTTAAAGATCTGTTTCCACTCTTCTTTGGGATTCAGTTGCATAACCAATCCATTTGCTGGTATAGGTTTCTCGATCTTCTGATCAGGTTCCGGTTTTATTATACCATAACTACCCCCACTTCGTACCAGGATATCCTTACCGTCTGCTGAAAGTTTAACAGCCTCAAGATTTCCAATTATCTGTTTTTCTTCCCTGTCTTCAATACTGTAAAACACCAGGGTAGGTTTTCCCTCCTGATCACCAGTTATTGGAGAACGCCTGTATGCCACCTTTCCTTCAAAGGGAATCAATTCACTTAAATTACCAGCCTTTGGAGGCAGTATAGTTAACCTGCTTTCAAGGTCCTCCCAATCTATATTAACCTCAACCTCGGGTTCCTTGTCTTCACCATTGTCTTCCCCGTTTTTACCCTTATCCTTGTTTTTCTTTTTGGAATCCTTTTCCCCGGAATCCTCTGCTTCACCCTCCTTATCGCCTTCTTCCTCTTTTTCTATCTCGTCGTTTTTTGGTTTTAGAAGATCAGGGACCTCTTTGGTTAAACTGATCGCTGCAAGTTGTGTGTTGTTGGGATAGATCCATGTACCATCCCCAAGACCGCTATAAGCAGCAGCAAAATTCCTGTCCGTTAGAAAGAACAGGTATTGCCCATCGGTGCTGAATACTGGGTTAAAATCTGAATAGAAACCACTGGTAACCCCGGATACTTTCGACTCTGCAAGATTATAGACAAATATCCCATTATTCGAATTATCCATTCCCTTGGAATACGTTATCCATTTCGAATCTGGCGACCAGCTGATAGAGTATGAATAGCGGGGATGGTGCCCGATATTCCAGCTGTAGTTATCCACAATTTTTATTTCACCGGTACTTATGTCGAGGATACTTATATCATTTTTCTCATCGATAAAAGCCAGCCATTTACTATCAGGGGACCAGTACAGGGTATAGCCAAAACCACGACTTCTATTGGTCAGCTTCTTTGCTTCTTCATTTTTACCGGCTTCTTTGAGATAAATTTCATATTCCCCGGATAAATCACTCCAGTAGGCAATATATTTTCCATCCGGTGACCAGGATGGGCTCTGATCGAAAGCGCCACTTGATTGTGTTAAATTCAGGACATAGCCTTCTTTAACCGGCACGTTAAAAATTTCTCCCCTTGCTTCAAAAAGGATCCTTTTCCCTCCCGGCGATGCGGCCATATTCTGAATACGCCCGCTTACATCCTTTAACCTGGATATTTCAAGAGTGAGATCGCTTACCACCCGGACATTTACTTCCCGGTATTCCTCACTATCTGCATCCATCAGGTAAAGATTCCCGCCTACTTCAAAAACAAGTTCATTTGGTCCGGCTGACAGGTAAGAAATATCAAAGTCGGTAAACTGCGTTATCTGATTCGATTGTTTAGATTCGGTATCATAGGACCATATATTCCGTCTCATGTTTTCACCTTTATCCGACAGATAGTAGATCTTGTTTCCAACCCAGGCCGGTTTACCATCATTGGCCAGGTTATTGGTAATATTCTCTGATTTGCTGGTACTCAGATCGAAAAGAATAACATCAGAGGTTAAACCTCCCCTGTATCTTTTAAATGGATAATTTTCCGTGATCTTTGTAATATAAGCCAGCCTGGATCCATCCCCGGAAAACGTTGCCAGTTCACCATAAGGCACGGATATTCTTTCCGGCATTCCTCCATTTTTATCGATCTTGTAAAAATGATTTACCCGGGGGATTCCCGCCTCTCTTCTGGATGCAAAGAGTATGTTATTGCCATCAGGGTACCATTCGATCATCCTGTCCGGATAGGAAGCATAGGTAATACGTACAGGTAAACCACCCGTTACAGGTATACGATAAACATCTACATTCCCATTATAGCTTGCCGAATAGGCTAATTCAGATCCATCCGGGGAAAATTTTGGATATGATTCCTCCCCTGGGGAATGGGTTATTTGGACAGCCTGGCCACCCTCCTTTTCTACAATCCAGATATCTCCTCCATAAACGAAGGTGATGTGAGTCTCAGACACATCCATGTACTTCATTAATTTAGCATTGATCTGGGCTTCGGTGGTAATTGACAGGAATAAGGCAATGATAAATAAATATGCAGCTTTCATGAATAAGTAATTAAAAATTAACCGTGTATTTTTCGCGGGATAAAATAAAACAAAAAATCCCTATTAAACCCTAAAAATTTGATATCCGGTTGATTTTATTTCTTATTGCTTTTATTCCCGAATGGAATGGTCAACCCGAGCCATGGGATGGCTACAAAAGTGCCAAAATCTTCGGAAACAGGAATAAATAATCCATAATCCAGGCCTATCTTATTGGTAACGCTCCTTCCACCGAAGGATAATAATAAAAGATAGGGTTTAGTAGGTATATAGTAATTTTCAGATATTAAATAGGTTCTCTTTCCCAACCGTGTCATACCGCTTATGGTTACCACCGGGGACCGGGCAATTTCCCCTCCGGCGAAACCATATCCAAGGCCAATACTAAGATGCTTATCCCTGGAACCGAAAGTCGATATCCCATAGAAAATTCCGAATCCGGAATTATCTTCCCCAATAACCACTCCTCCAAGTACACCTGCCCCCAGGTTGAATTTATCTTCAACGACTGGAATGGAGACTTTGGGTGTGATCCAGACCGGTGTGGGTGCACCTGCAAACAGAAAGGCCGGCACGATGCCGCCACCAATGGAAAAATGATCCGTAACACCAACCGCTATTTGATTGAACAATATCCAGACATTCTGATAATACCCTTCCCCCTTTTTCAATCCGTATCCATTAGGCGCCCAGAAATACCGGGTAGATTGCGGATTTTCAGCCCAGTATTCCTCTCCAACTAGTTTTTCCGGGTCTACTGGTTCGATTTTCGTGATATACACCCGGCTTAATTTTATTTCCCCCAGACCCTGAGTCCTCAATCGGACGGCTTCTTCATCTTCAGATACTATTTCCCCTATATATTGATTTCCGTCAGTTGTTTCAATGAGATATAGTTTCACAGTGTCTGCGGATATCGTATCGGGTGTTGTTTGAGCAGAAACCTTCGTTAATAGAAATGCTAAGAAAAAGATAGCCGGATATGATATTTTTCCTTTCATAGCCTTTTCCAATATACACTATTTTATTGAATTTATTATACCGTGGCTAATCCTTTCCGAATTGGCCAGAATCGTCAGGCTGACATTTACGCCGGTGGAGGAAGGCACGGCTGCACCATCGGTGATATACATTCCAGGATAACCGAACACTTCACCACGCGAATTTACTACACCCCGGTCTTTGTTTTCCGCCATTCGACAGGATCCCACCTGATGAGAGGTAAAGAAGTGGAGATCCCGGTAATTCTGCCCCTTCCTGTTTACATAATCGATATTGATCAGCTGACAACCACTATCAAGCAGGATAGATTCCATAACTTCCCGGGTTTGTTTGTAGTATTTTGTAAGATTACCGTCAATTCTCATCTTTGAACAGACAGAATCTCCCGTTCCCGGACTTAATTCTGCCCCAGGTGGTGTAATCCCATGCGCATCCAATATTATGATACGTCGTCTTAACTTTTTCATCAGTTCAACATGATCAGCTCCCCAGAATTTCCGGCCATTAAGGCTCAGCCTAGCGGTTCCAAATAACTGCAAAGGCATGGCTTTAACGGCAGAGATCATAATGCCATGCGACTTAAGGAATTCATAGCTCACCATCCCGGGATGAGACTGTCCGGTGAACATATCTGCATCCGGGCACCAATCAGGCAGTAATGCAGCTGCCTTCACACTGCCGTTAATTGCAATATTCTTGCCAACCTGGGTGCTTAAATCCGAAAGATTTTTCTTCGAATTGAAAAGGATCTTAGCCGTTCCTATGGTACTGGCCGCGAGTATAAGGTATTTGGATCGATACTTTATAATATTGCCGGTCCGGGTATCTCTTGCTATTGACTCAAAGCGATATGGGATACAACCCACAGATCGCAAACTCAATTGCCTGCTTTCT
>CBDUCT010000024.1:0-18059 GCA_965365715.1 uncultured Cyclobacteriaceae bacterium
AACGATCCATGGTGTGTTATTAATAAGTGCTTGTGTTGGTTTTAAACGAATATAATAAAATATTGTTTATAAAACACCATAAATCAGATGACATTTTTACACCAAATTTGAACAAAAACGCACTATTTTATAAAAAAAATTAAACTTAATCTTTGAATATGCCAAATAATGAAGTTGATGTCTGATTTTTGTACTATTTTTGAAAACATAAAAAAATTTTTGAGATTTTCGGGTTGGGGCGACAAAAAGCACTGATATTATTATTTTTTATAGGTATTGGAATACTACCCTGCAGCTATGCCAATGACTATGCTATCTTCGAACAAAATCAAAAAAAAGGACTCAAAGATCACCGGGGAAAGGAGGTCATTCCGGCTGAATACGATGATATCGGTTGGAGTAACGGAGAGACCGGAGTATTTGATGGAGTAATCGGTTACAAAACTGAAGAGCACTGGGGATTGATAAATGTCAAGAACTCAAAACTGACCACCGCAAAATTCAAAGACCTTATTCCTGGAAATAGATCCATAATTGCCTCAATTCCGGATACATATAAACTGAACAATTTATTTGGCTTAATTAATCCGTCCGGAAAGATATTAATAAACTTTAAGTATAATTCCATTGAAAGTTTTGGAGGCAACTTCATTGTAAGCAAAAAAATAGATGAAGAAATTCTATATGCTGTTATAAGTCATAAAGACGAGTTGGTTTTTCCATTTGATTATTTCTCTGCCTTCAGGGTTACAAATAATATTTTTGCTCTACAAAATATTGATCAAGGCCTTGATCTGATCAACCAGGCAGGCTCATTTCTTCTGGATATTAAAATTGATGATGTGGAAATTTTTGCCGGTCAATTATTGATAATCTCGAAAAATGGAAAAAAAGGCCTTATCGACTACAAGGGAGAAGAAATCGCCCCGATAAACTTTCAGGATTTTACTTTAAGTGAAAATGGTATAATAAATGGCCTGCCATCAAGGAATTGGAAATTGTTATCTGACAATGGCAAATCATTTGATACCCTGAGTTATGATCAGGTAATACCTATTGATTCCGGTTATTACAAAGCAAAAAGATTGAACTACAGTTTTATCATCAGGGATAATGGTGAGGAGATCTTCAAAATAAAAAATTCGGAAATTCAGTTTTTAAATGATACACTGGCTCTTTTTGAATCGAAAAACAGATTGGGAGTAATTAATTATACAGGAGATACCATCGTAGAAACGAAATATGACGCTATAAAGATCTCAGGAAACAGGTTGTTTTTATATCTGAAAAAAACCAATCAAAATGGCTGGTATTTATCTGATTTATATGGCATGATACTTTCTTCTCAGGAATTTGAGGCCTTATATCATCTCGACCATCAGAATATTGCATTCAAGAAAAATGGATTCTGGGGAATCATGGATAACTATGGCAAGGAAAAGGTCTTCGGTAAATATGATTCGATCTACACTAAGATGAATGATCTCTTCCTTGTTGATTTTTATGGAGAAACGGGGGTAGTTGATGTTTATGGCGAATGGAAGGTATACCCTCAGAAGGGAGACGTTTTCCTTCTAGAAAATGGGGATTATCTGATCAGTTCTTATTTTCAAAGCCGTGTCATCAGTAAATGGGGAAATGAATTATTTACTTCTGAAAATTACCTTAAACCATTCAGAACGGGTTTTATTGAAGAAGATTTTGAAAGCAATTTTGGTCTTATTGATAAGAATTTTAACCAATTGCTGAAGGTTAATAACTTATTTGTAGGTCCTATCGTTCAGGATTCTGCTTTCTTATTTAAAAATGAATCAGGATGGGGTATTGTGGATATCTCAGGACAGATTCTGTTTAAGGATGATAAGCGTTTTGAAAAGATTATAGGTTATAATGAAGAATACATCGGTGTTAAGATCGATGGATATTATGGGTTTGTTGACTTGAACGGGAAGCTTCGAATAGCCAATCGATATGAGGGTATAGGATTGTATAATAACGGTATGGCAAATATTAAGATCCTGAATAAATGGGGAACAATTAATAAGGAAGAGGAAATTGTGGTACAACCTTATTACGATCAAATCGGTCTCTTTAAAGACAAATTGGCCATAGCTCAGAAAAATAATAGATACGGTATTTTAAATGATTCCGGAAAAGTGGTTATTGCATTTGACTATGATTCTATATTTAGATTACACAATGGAAATTATATTTGCGTATTGAATTCCAAATACGGACTGATCAACAATCAAGGTGAATTAATGTTTTATCCCAAATATGATTCTATCTTAGATCTTGATAATGGTTTTGTAATTGCTGAACGTAAAAAGTTGTCCGGAGTTTTCAGTTCAAGCGGTGTGTTTATTATACCTGTTAAATATGATCATATTATATTTGACCCTTATAAAGAATTATTCCTTGTCACCGAAGATCCGGAATGGGAACAAATTATGGATTTGAAAAATGTTATTACATATTAAATCAATTTATATCTGGCAGGTTTATTGAAATTAAAATGAATAAATTCTACAGATCGAATCTATTGTATATTATGGTACTAATTGCAGCCTTTTCCTGTAAAAAGGTGGAAGCACCGGTATATGAATCAGTGGATGAGATAGAAATAATAGATAGAAGCAGTAATTCCGTTACGATAACAGCAAATGTGAACTTTTTTAATCCAAACAATTACAGGATTACTTTAAAAAATGCAGATATCGATGTATTGCTGAATGACAAACCTATTACGAATTTCACAAGAGACTACAACCTGAAAATTGAAAAAAATGAGCATTTTACTGTACCAGTAGAGATACGTTTTTCTATGGCTGACCTTAATACTAATGTAATATCTTCAGCCATTAATGCCCTTCTTGGCAAAAAACAGGTTCTGTCATATAAAGGAAATATCAAAATTAAAGCTTACGGGATAAGAATAAATGTTCCGGTTGATGGAAAAACGGATTTTGACCTTAATGATCTTTAGATTCCTTCTCCATTATATCTTTCACAATATTGATACCATGCAGGCGCCCGTTCTCGATAAATACTTTTTCCGTTCGTATACCGGCCGTAAGTGTACCGGCGACATAAAGATTTGGAACATTAGTCTCGAATGTCCTTTCATTGTATAATGGCTCCTTTGATTCAGGGTTTATTTTAATACCACATTTTTTCATTAGATCGATGTCAGGCAAATATCCTGTCAAAATGAATACGAAATCCGATTCGATTTCCACCTTTTTATCTCCCTCATTACTTTGAGCAATAACCTGCTTTTCATTAATTTCAATAGCATGATGCTGATAGATAGCTTTGATTTTTCCTTCTTTAATCCGGTTCATCAGATCCGGGATCAACCAGTATTTAGCAGTTTTTTTCATAGTCTCACCCCGAACCAATATAGTAACATCAACACCATGTCTATAGAGGTCAAGGGCTGATTCAACAGCAGAATTTCCAGCTCCAATAATGGTTACTTTTTGATGTACATAAGGATATGGTTCATCATAATAATGCTTGACATGAGGAAGCTCCTCACCGGGAATGTTTAACTTTCTGGGAAAATCAAAATATCCAGTAGATAATATAAGATATCTGGCCATATAAGTATCGCCTGTTGAGGTGTCGATATGAAATTTACCATTTTCATTTCTGATCTTTTCAGCTGTGCAAAACAGGCGGATAGGGAGCTTATAAAATTCTACGACCTTTCGGTAATAGTTTAAGGCTTCCTCCCGGGTAGCTTTTGGCTTATCAATGGTAAAGGGGATATTTCCGATTGCAATATTATCAGCCGTGGAAAAGAAAGTCATTTGTTTTGGATATCGCCTGATTGATTCTGCTATGGTCCCTTTTTCAAGAACTAAAACCTTCAATCCCTTATTCAATGCTTCTATTGCACATGCCAGCCCGTTTGGCCCCCCGCCAACAACGATAATTTCATAATCCTTTATGTTCATATTGTCTTTAACAATTTATTATTTATTTAAATATTTTAATTCTTTAACCGTTATTGATCCAGAGGAAAATTTATATTTTTAATCCAATAGATCAGGTTTTCAAAATTACAGCGATTATTTAAAGTCTGTTTTCAATTTAATGAATTTTTAGATGGATAATATTTATGAAGAAAAGATCAGTCATTTGAACGATTTGATAAAACTATCAAGGATTGATGGAAGAGAGAATTTAAATGAGATCAATTTTATAAACTCTGTGGCTGACAGGCTCGGGATTAGTCGTAAAGATTTGACTGAAGTAAGGAAGAAAAGCAATAAAGTACATTTTTCACCACCAGATGACATGTACCAGTTAATGATGCAATACCATCGGCTTATCATATTAATGGGTATCGACCGGATTATTTCTTCTGAAGAAAGGGACTTTTGTACAAAGCTCGGATTGAAAATGAAGTTGAAAAAAGAAGCCATTAATGAAATAATTGAAAAGGCTGTTGATACACCAAGGCATATAATATCCGTAGATGATATTGAAAAAGTATTCTACAGGCATTACAAAAACGCCTGATTATTCTATTTGATCAAAATAACGGAAAACCTCCTTTATATCAACCGGAATATCTGACCTGTAAATCTCTCGGAAATTATTTGCTACCAATACTTCTGAAAAATCACCGCTATCAACTAAGTAATATTCCCTGATTGAATTGACATGTTCTTCTGATAGTGATTCACCACCAGGTCCTATTCCACCTGTTTCAAAAATTTCGAATATTAAAATATTCCTCTGATCAAGACCCAGGGGGTCTTTTGTCAACTTGGAAATGCTTTGCATGTATTCATCGGAGCGGTTGTCGGATGCGAATATGATTATTGCATTCGTGTTCTGATCGTAAGTACTTAGAATTATGGGTAAATCTTCCTGATAAAAAATCAGTAAATGAAAAAAAAGCAAGATCATTTTAATCCATTATAATAAAAATATCATCCATGTTACAATAAATATCCATGAAATACATACAAATACCCAATAATTATGAATGATCTCGAGTTTTGTTTTTTCATAAGGTGAGGTAAAAAATATCAGCCTGGCAACACCATCATGGTATACATTCCTGGTCAGGTACAAATATAGGGCTATAGCTCCATTTCCAATCAAAACAGTAACCATGTGAAAGCCGGTAATAAGATATAAGTAGGTACTTATATAGTTGGACTTTAAATTAAATCCCTGAAATATAAGTTCCAGCCACCCTATTCCCTGGAAAACTAAGAATACAGCACCGGCAAGAAATAAACCAAAAACCTTTTTTCGTATCAGAAAAAGATTTTCTTCCTTAAAGGCCTGCAATAATCCCACAGGTACGAACATGGCAGCTAAAATAAGAAAGGAAGCCACTATATAAAACTTAGGGAATTGTAAATTGGTCCCGGAATCGTTCCCGATAATAGATTCAATAGTAACAGAAATCAGGAGATAACTATATATCAGGGATATGCCAAACAGAAACAGAAAAGTAATTAGCTTATGAGGATGGATTTTCTCAAGCTCTTTTAACCCTTTTAATACATGTCTACCTTCCTTCAGTTCCTTTTTGTCCATCACTCTTTTATATAAATTTTTCTTAATTCTTACAGCTAATATTATTTAACTACATTTCCATCATAATGGTTCTGTTAAATTAAAGAAAATTTCTTTATCTCCGTGATTTCATCATATTGATTATATTTTTGCGGAAAAGTTATATGCTTTGACACACAAAGAATTCATTCAATCATATTTAAATGACAGCTATACACAGTCGGTTGCCAAGCTTGTAAAACCAAACGACAAGCAAAGTATTCAGCTGAAAGGTATAAATGGAAGCCTGGATGCGGTTATTGCTTCTGCCATTCACCAGATAAACCACCAGAATGATCTTTTTATACTTCACGACAAGGAGGAAGCCGCTTATTTTCAAAACGACCTCCAGAATTTACTGCCCGCCCGGGAAATTTTTCTTTTTCCTGAATCCTTTAAAAGGCCCTACGACATTCATGAAATAGAAAATGCAAATGTTCTTTTCAGGGCAGAGATATTAAACAGAATCAATCATAAAGATGCAAAAGGAGAATTGATTGTAACATATCCTGAAGCCCTCGCTGAAAAAGTAATTAATAAAAGGTCATTATTGCAAAATACGCTTACGCTAAGGACATCGGATATTGTTGATATACAAAAATTCAATGAACAGCTGATTTCCTTTGATTTTGAAAAGACCGATTTTGTTTATGAAGCTGGTCAATTCTCAATCCGTGGTGGTATCGTGGATATATTTTCATATGCACATGAACTTCCCTACAGGATTGAATTATTCGGAGATGAAATTGAAAGCATCAGGACCTTTAATCCAGATTCACAATTGTCTGTAGATTATTTAAAAGAAATCCACCTGATCCCCAATGTTCAGACCCGCCTACGAAAAGAATCAATGGATTCATTTTTGTCTTTCTTCCCCAGAAATACGAAGATCTGGATAAAAGATTACAGCCTTACATTGGATGTTATCGAAAAATACCACGACAAAGCTGTATCCCTGTTTGACCGTGTAGTTGATCAGAGTGGAAAGACCGCGGTAGTATTACCCCCGAAGGATTTATTTGAATCAGCCAGGTCATTTTCAGATAAGATCCGGGAATTCTGTATTATTGAATTTGGGAACAGGTTTTATATCCCAAAATCGATTGAAATTGATTTTTCTTCCAGAAGTCAGCCTTCCTTCAATAAAAATTTTGAACTGCTCAGTCAAAATCTTCTTGAAAATCAGGAAAAGGGATTTAATAATATTATTTCCTCTGATTCCGAAAGTCAGATCAGCAGACTGTCTACCATATTTGAAGAGATCAATCCGCAGGTGAGGTTTGAATCTATCCCTGTTGAATTGAGAAATGGATTTATCGATGATCTCTGTAAAATTGCTGTATACACCGATCATCAGCTTTTTGACCGTTTTCATAAATATAAAACAAAACGAAAATATTCGAAGTCCAGGTCTATTACGCTTCGTGAGCTTCAAACGCTTCAACCCGGTGATTATGTGACCCATATCGATTATGGAATTGGCAGGTTCGTAGGATTGGATAAAATAACAGTTAATGGTCAGGAACAGGAAGCGTTAAGACTTATATACAAAGATGATGACCTGTTATATGTAAGCGTACAATCGCTTCATAAGATATCCAAGTTTTCAGGGAAGGAGGGAAATCCCCCGGTCATGAGTAAACTGGGCTCACAGGAATGGGAGATTAAAAAGCGAAAAGTAAAAAGCAAGGTTAAGGATATAGCCTCAGATCTGATCAAACTTTATGCACAAAGGAAAGCAACAAAAGGATTTTCTTTCAGCAGGGATAGTTTTTTGCAGGCAGAACTTGAATCTTCCTTCATTTTTGAGGACACTCCTGATCAGGGCCGTTCAACTGAAGATGTTAAACAAGATATGATCCGCAGTCATCCAATGGACAGACTGGTTTGTGGTGATGTAGGTTTTGGCAAAACAGAAGTTGCCATCCGTGCGGCTTTTAAAGCAGTTTGTGATAATAAACAGGTTGCGATACTGGTACCTACGACCATTCTGGCTTTTCAGCACTTCAGAACTTTCACAGAGCGCCTGAAAGATTTTCCGGTTGAAATTGACTACATCAGCCGGTTCAGATCGGCAAGTTCAATTAAAAAGATACTTGAAAGGATCAAGGAAAGAAAAACCGATATAATTATAGGAACACACCGGTTGGTGAATAAAGATATCCAGTTCAATGACCTCGGGCTATTGATAATAGATGAAGAACAGAAATTTGGTGTCGGTGTAAAAGAAAGACTCAAGGAACTTAAGATAAATGTTGATACACTTACGCTAACAGCCACCCCTATTCCGCGAACATTGCATTTTTCCCTCATGGGAGCAAGGGACCTGAGTATAATCGGAACACCACCGCCAAACAGGCAACCTGTAACCACAGAAATATATACCTTCAATGAAGAGGTGATCCGCGATGCCATAAGTTTTGAGTTACGCAGGGGAGGCCAGGTGTTTTTTGTTCACAACAGGATTAAAGATATTGAGGAAATAGCCAACATCGTATTAAAACTAGTGCCGGAAGCCAGGATTACTGTGGCCCATGGACAGATGAAGGGGGATCAACTGGAAAGAAAAATGCTGAAATTCATCGAGGGGGAATATGACATACTGGTTTCAACCAATATTATTGAATCGGGTCTTGATATTCCAAATGCAAATACCATTATTATCAACCATTCACATATGTTCGGTCTTGCTGACCTTCATCAAATGAGAGGACGGGTAGGCAGGTCAAATAAAAAAGCATTCTGTTACCTTTTATCACCACCCGTATCGGCCTTGACCGCTGAGGCCAGAAAAAGATTAAGAACCCTTGAGGAATTTTCAGAACTGGGGGATGGTTTCAAGGTGGCCATGCGCGATCTTGATATACGCGGGGCCGGAAATCTTCTGGGAGGCGAACAAAGTGGATTCATCAATGATCTCGGTTTCGATACTTATCATAAAATACTGGATGATGCTGTAAATGAGCTTAAAGAAAGTGAATTCAGGTATTTGTTTGAAGAAGATCTAAAGGAAAAGGCTAAGTTACTTTCGGAAGATTGTATAATAGAAACAGATTTTGAAATGTTGATCCCGGAAGACTATGTGACCAACATCACAGAGAGACTAAATTTATATTCACGCCTGGATAATATTGATTCTGAAGAATCTCTGCATAAATTTTCCATTGAGTTAAAAGACCGTTTTGGGCCAATTCCTGCAGAAGTGCAAACTCTTTTTGAAACGGTAGAGATAAGGTGGATAGCCGAGCAATTGGGAATGGAAAAATTAACTATAAAAAACAATACCCTTAAAGCACAGTTCATTGATCCAGAAAATGCTGAGTTCTATAATTCAGAAACTTTTGGAAAAATCCTGAATTATATAAAAAATAATTCATCCAAATGCTCTCTGAAAGAAATCAAAAACAGGCCCCAATTGATCATCAAAGATCTGGGCAATGTAGTAGAGGCTAAAATTACTTTACAGGAAATGATTGAAATTTCTTAGGGTGAACACAATAAATTGCAATTTATACTATTATATATATGAAAGGTTCGATTATAGAATCTTGGAAAATTGAAATATTTCATAAAAAATTAAACTTGTTTTGGTTTTTCATGTAATATTGTCAAGGTGTTTTCGGCATGTAAATGCCGGATTTAATAGATTTGACCGCTGATGTACAGGCTTCAGCAAATTATTTTTGAATTAAACAGGTGTTACGATTTTGAATAAAATTTTGTGTATGAAAAATTTAATTCATTCCACTAGGTCCATATTAACCATAGCAGCTATAGCTGTTATTATGTTTTCTTGTGGCAAAAAGGGCGGTACGCCCACGGCTACTAATCCTGGTAAATATAGTACTGCAACCGGTCTTGAATATAATTCTGAGGAAGGTTTTCAGGTAGCGGAGTACCGGGGTCAACCAGAAGGGCCGAATCTTGTATTTATTGAAGGGGGTAGAACCGTCCTGGGTGCCTATGAAGAGGATATCCTGACATGGCGGGATAATGTAGAACGAACCGTTACCGTCGCATCTTTCTATATGGATGAAACGGAAGTGGCAAATATCCACTGGCTCGAGTATCTGCATTATGTAAAGCTGGATTCTCCAAGGGTATCTTATGAATCAGCGCTCCCTGATACTACAGTATGGGCAAGAGACCTTGCATTTAATGATCCATATCAGAATCATTATTTCCGATATCCAGGATTCCGGTTTTATCCAGTTGTGGGTGTAACCTGGAGACAGGCTATAGATTACTGTAACTGGAGAACTGCTGTTGTTAACCAGAAACTAGCTTCTGATGCAGGATTAGAGGATCTTCCGGCAGAAACCGGAGGTCGAATTCCACTTGAGACCGGTGTTGTTCTTCCTGATTACAGGCTTCCAACTGAAGCAGAATGGGAATATGCTGCACTGGCCATGATTGGTACGCAATGGATGGATGAAAACCAGACGCATAACCGGGTATATCCATGGGATGGACATGCCTTACGTAATCCTTATGGTAAAGAAATGGGATTTTTCCTTGCTAACTTTAAAAGAGGGCGGGGTGACTATGCAGGTATCGCCGGTAAATTGAATGATGGTGCGATGATCACCGCATATATATACGAATACCCACCAAACGACTTTGGCTTATATAATATGGCAGGTAATGTAAATGAGTGGGTTTTGGATGTTTACCGTCCATTGTCATTCCAGGACGTTCAGGATTTAAACCCGGTTCGTAGAAGTCCTGCAGACAGGAATGCCACACAAAATGCAAACATAGATGATCCGGAAGCATGGTATGATTTTCAAGGCAAGCAATCACTTATCAGTGACCGCGCCAGAGTTTACAAAGGAGGATCATGGGCTGATATAGCCTATTGGATGGCACCTGGTACCAGAAGATTCCTTTCAGAAGATTCTGCCACCGCCACGATCGGATTCAGATGTGCAATGATCCGGGCTGGTTCGAATTATTAAAAAAATTATAACATTATATATCAGGCTGTCTCAAAAGGACAGCCTTTTTTTGTGCCAGGATGGTATTAAGGTTGTTTTCAATCTTACCAGCGAACAGTATTTAATCCGGTTATTCACATGTCCTGAATACAGGCGCTTATTCCATGCAGTCCTGGTAGATATAGGAAGGTATGATCAATAAACTGTAAGTCTATCCCTTGGCCAAGGCAATAGAGGCAACTCCGACGACATGCGCTCCGGCTTTTTCCAGGATTTCAGAACAGGCCATCAATGTTGCACCTGTTGTAATTACATCATCAACAACCAGTATTTTCTTTGATATAATTAAATCGATCTTTTCTATAGTGAATATACCTTCAACATTTTTAAGCCGTTCAATTCTTGATTTATTTGTTTGTGAGGGATTATTTTTTATTCTGCAAATAACATCTGGTGACCATTTGATCCCAGTTGAATCTGATAAGCCCATAGCAAAATAATCTGCTTGATTATAACCCCTTTTTTTGAGCTTTTGCTTGTGCAAGGGTACTGGCAGGATCATTTCAAATCCGGGTTCCGAAGGAATAAACTCCAATCCCAGACGGTTTCCAATAAAGAATGCGAGATCAGGTTTATTTTCATATTTTATTTTTTGGAGGAGTTTCTGACCTATTCCCTTTTTAAAATATTTGATATAAGCATATATAAAGGAATAAAGATGAGCCCCTGAGAGCAGAGGTAAGAATGAACTTGATTCATCACAGTTTCGGAATTTCGGTAATCTGAAATCGCACCTGGTGCAGATCTTATATTCTCCCCTGGCGAGACCCGCATTACACAAGGCACAGGTATGGGGATACACTAAGGATAAAAGATCCTTTATCATAAAGGTCTTGAAATACTGGTTGAATAGAATATATTTGCTTGTTAACATAAATGTAATGAATAAGGAAAAAGAATTCAATGATTATCGAAGCCGGATGAATGATAGGCTTCTCGAAACTGATGACAAGATCATAAAAAGGTTATATAATTTGGATACGAATGCTTTTCTGGATGGGCACCTGAATAAAAAAACCAAAGAATTGATCGGTCTGTCCACTTCCCTTGTTCTGCGTTGTGATGACTGTGTAAAATATCACCTCGGAAAGTGTTATGAGTTGAATTTCAGAACAGAAGAGATCATTGAAGCGATGTCGATATCCACATTAATAGGTGGCACTATTGTTATCCCGCATTTACGAAAAGCAGTTGAATACTGGGATGAATTGAACAATCATGTTTAAAAAAGATCTTGAGCTGCACAGGCATTGGGAACTGGTACTCGACCACCTCGAAAAGGTTGTTGGCAAGCGTCCAGGTAGTCTTAACAGTGTTCTTTTTCTAATCGGTGTTCGTGAATTAGGAAAGGGAAAAAAACGCTTTTCCAAGGAACAGAAGCAGGATTTAATACATATAGCCATATGCAAATTGATGAGTTTATCCGGTTACTATACCCTTGAAGGTCTGGATGAAGATGGGTGGCCGCATTGGAAGCTGGTTAAGAAATTACCTCATGTGGATATGTTAGATCAGGAGAAATTATTAAAAATGCATATTATTGAATACTTTGATAATGAAATAGGATTGCAATGAGAATATACTCATATAATGTTAATGGCATCCGGTCTGCTTTAAACAAAGGATTGCTGAAATGGATTAAAGACTCTGATGCGGATGTAATATGTCTTCAGGAATTAAAAGCTCAGGAATCACAGGTTGATATTGCTTCATTTGAATCACTGGGGTATAAAGTATATCTTCATACGGCAGAAAAGAAAGGATATAGCGGGGTGGCTATTTTGTCAAGGCTTGAACCGGAACATATGGAATATGGATGCGGCAATGCCAAGTATGATCGTGAAGGACGTATAATTCGGATGGACCTTAAAGGCCTATCCATTATATCAGTATATATTCCTTCGGGATCAAGCGGAGATGACAGACAATCATTTAAGATGGAATTCCTGGATTTTTTCTATGATTATATTGATACCGTAAAAAAAAAGATACCCAGATTGATCATCTCAGGAGATTTTAACATTTGTCATAAGCCCATTGATATTCATAATCCCGTTTCTAACAAAAAGTCCTCAGGTTTTCTTCCTGAAGAAAGAGAATGGGTTACTAAGTTTTTGGATATGGGATTTACGGATACCTTCAGGTTTTTTAACAACGAACCGCATAATTATACCTGGTGGAGTTTCAGAGCCAATGCGAGGGCAAAGAACCTGGGGTGGAGAATTGATTATCACATGACAACAAAGGCATTAGATCATAATTTAACCGGGGCATCCATTTTTCCAGATGCCGTTCATTCTGACCACTGCCCTATCTCACTGGAAATTGAATGAAATATCTATAATTTTGTTTTTGTGTTCTACTTCTTAACGTTTATCCGGATATGAAAAATTTATATTCATTGTTATCAGCCAGTATTTTAGTTCTGATTTTTTCATGCAGTTCACCTGATCAAAGTGAAGATTCCTCACTGAGATTGAAAAAAGCCAAGGGAGACCGATATTATGGTGGGGTTTTTCGTCTTAATGAATCTGAATATCTTAAGAATTTATTTCCACATAATATTACGGATGCCTATTCTTATCGTATCGCCTGTCAGATTTACGAAGGTCTATTTAAGTTCGATGATGAAACACTAAAAGTTATTCCAGCCCTGGCTGAATATTTTGATCTGGATGAAAGCAGTAAAATATACACCATCAAATTAAAAGAAGGGGTGTATTTCCATGATGATCCCTGTTTTACAGACGGGACAGGAAGGGAAGTCACGGCTGAGGACGTGAAATACTGTTTTACCAGATTATGTACTCAAAATATTAATAACCAGTTATTTTCATCCATTTTCAAGGATGTACTCCAGGGAGCGAACAGATATTATCAAGCAACACGAAACGGAGCAATCCCTGATTTTGATGTAAGTGGAATCAAAGTAATTGATAGATATACTATTCAGCTAAAGCTTATAGAACCTAATTCTATATTTATGGTCAACCTGTCCATGCCAGGATGTTTTATTTATCCACGGGAGGCGGAAGAAAAATACGGTCTGGATATGCGTGTGAAGGCGGTTGGAACCGGACCTTTCATGCTGGCCAGCCTGGATGAGGATATTTCTATTATTTTGAAAAAGAATGAAAAGTATCATGGTTTCGACGAATATGGTAACCAACTTCCCTTTCTGGATGCGCTGAGCATACAGTTTATTAAAGATAAAAAAACTGAATTATTCGAATTCAGAAAAAGAAACCTGGATATGATATACAGGTTACCCACCGATCATATTTTAGAGATACTTGATGAATCTTTATCGGAGAATCAGGGAGAATACAGAGAGTATGAACTTCAACGTGTGCCTGAAATGGCCACTCAATTTTTAACCTTCAACTTGAGAAACACAATTTTCAGCAATATAAATGTTAGAAAGGCTTTTAATTATGCGATTGACCGTGAAAAGATCCTTGATTTTGTTTTGAATGGAGAGGGATTTGCTCCTGGTATACATGGAATAACCCCTCCGGTTCTTGCGGATTATAACATTGAAGATATTGATGGATATACCTTAAATGTAGATTCTGCAAGGTATTTTCTGGATAAAGCAGGATATCGAGACGGTAAAAACTTTCCAAAGATAGAATTGTTCTTAAATCCTGAAGGAGAACGTAACACTAATGTGGCCATAGAAATACAAAAACAATTAAAGGATCATTTAAATATTAATATTGAATTAACTATTTTACCGTTTGCGCAATTGATTGAAAAAAGTTTTCAGGGTAATTTCGGTTTAATGAGGGCTGGCTGGGTGGCTGATTATCCGAGTGCTGAAAACTTTCTCTGGATATTTTATGGACAGAATGTTCCAAACAATAAAGCCAGGATATCGTATCCTAATATATCCAGGTATAGCAGTTCGGAGTTTGATCGGTATTTTAATCAGGCACTAAATGCAAAGAGTATTGAAGAAGCGAATGTTTTATTTAAAAAAGCCGAAAAAAAACTAATGAGGGATGCAGCGATTGTTGTTTTATGGTATGATGAAGGCTACAGGCTGGTCCAGTCATATGTAAAGAATTTTCCAAACAATCCAATGCAATACAGGGATTTTAGCGAGGTATACTTTAAAATGCCCAGACAATTGAACTAAACAAATGAAACACAAATTGTAGGAGGGGTGCAGGGTAATTCAATTTTCAGAAATATACATTCTTACAAGAAAAAGTATTACAAAAGCTTTTTGATCAAAAGCCTTTTGCTTGCTCTTACCCTCTTATTAACTGCTTTTCTATTTTACACTTTATTGGAGTACATAGGTCATTTCAATAAAATCGTAAGGGCAATACTTTATTACTCCTATATAATACTATTGGCATATGTTTTTACTCAATGGATCCTCTTACCGGTTTTAAGAATATTTGTGGAACAATGGCAGATCAGTGACCAGGAAGCCGCCAGGAAAATCGGCAGTTATTTCCCTTCAGTCAGTGATAAGCTTTTAAACATACTCCAGCTGTATAATAAGCATCCTGAAGATCAGGGACTCGTAAAAGCCAGCATTTCACAGAAATCCGAAGATATCAAGGATATAAAATTTGAAAAGGCCATCTCCCTGGCAGAGAATAAGAAATACCTGAAATACCTGGCTATACCCTTTATTATTGTATTGTTTTTAAGCATATCGTTTCCAAAAGTTATCTCAGATAGCAGTACACGAATTGTTAATTACAGTAAAGAATACAAGCCAGTGTCTCCCTTTAGTTTCATTTTAAAAAACAGAGACCTCCTGGCTTTCAAAAATGAAGATTATGATATCCAAGTATCCATAGAGGGTGAAATAATACCTGATAATGTCTATTTAAAGCTTGGTGAAAGAAGAATTAAACTCTTTTCAGCAAATCAGACTGACTTTTCCTATTCTCTAAAAAAGGTCGCCAAAAACATTCAGTTTGAATTTGAAGCGGCAGGTTTTAGTTCTGAGGAATATAACCTAAGGGTTGTTAATCGTCCCAATATTAAGAATTTTAACGTGGAATTATCGTATCCAGGATATTTAAGGCGCAAAAACGAACAACTCAGTAATATTGGGACACTGAAGGTCCCTGAGGGTACGGATATAAAATGGCAATTTCAAACACTCTTTACTGACAGCCTTTCGATAGAATTTTTGAAAGATAAGGAGATCTTCCTTGGACAAGCATTGGATCATCAACTATATATTGCTGAAAAACAGGCACTTAAATCCAGCACATACGAGGTTAAGTTGTTTAATCAGTTTGCCGGAAATAAGGATAAGATCATGTACCAACTGGAAGTAATACCCGATGAGTTTCCACAAATATCAGTGAAGCAGTATACCGATACTGTTTTATATAATTATATGATATTAGGTGGGAATATATCAGATGATTATGGATTTTCAGATTTAAGACTACATTATAAAATAATCAAATCAGGAAATGATCAGCCAAGCAGGGAGAGCATGTATCAAACTATTAATATAGATCCTGATAAAACTTCACAAAGTTTTTATTTTAACTGGAGTCTTGATAGTCTGTTGCTGGAAGACTCTGATCAAATTGAATATTATCTGGAGGTCAGGGACAATGATGGTATAAACGGAAGAAAATCCTCTAAGACAGGATTATATTATTTCAGGATACCAGACAAGAAAGAAAGAGATGAAGATTTGAAAAAATCTTCTCAAAGTGCTGAAAATCAGATAGATAAGAGTCTTGAAATGGCTAAAGAGCTGAATGATAAAATTGAGGAAGTTGAGAACAGGCTGAAAGGCAAGAAACAAATGAACTGGCAGGACCAGAAATTGCTTGATGAGATGATCAGGGACAAGGATAAATTGGATGAAGAAATTTATAAACTCCAGGAATTGAACCAGGCCAACAATATGAAGCTTGAGAAATTCAATGAACTGGATGCAGAGCTCATTAAAAAGGTGGATCAATTGCAGCAGTTAATGGATGACCTGTTGGATGAAGAAACCAAGAAACTTTTTGAGGAATTGAAAAAATTACTTGAAGAGAAGAAAGACTTAAGTGAAGTAAAAAGCCTTCTGGAGAGAATAGATTTCAAGCAAGACAATTTCGAAAAGGAACTGGAACGCACGCTGGAGTTATTCAAGAGAATGAAATTTGAGGTAGAGCTTGAAAAAGCGATTGAAGAAATGGATGAACTGCAGAAGAAGCAAGAAGGATTATCAATAGAAACGGATGATCGTAAAAATGATCTGGAACAAATAAAGGATGATCAGGAAAGTTTAAATGAAGATTTCGAAGATACAAGGGAATCCCTGGAGGAACTTATTGACATTAATCAGGATCTCGCCTTTCCGAAACCCATGCAAATTACAAAGGAGCAGGAGGAAGAGATCAGTAAACATCAAAAGGAGGCCATGGAGCAGCTGGAGAATAACAAACGTAAGAACGCATCGAAATCCCAGAAAAATGCATCCGATCAGATGAAGGAACTATCAGAGTCGATGAAACAGATGCAAACAAGCGGGAATATGGAAATGATGATGGAAAATTACAATTCCCTAAGATTGATTGTGGATAATCTCATAAAGCTTTCTTTCAACCAGGAAGACATCATGATGAGTTTTCGTTCAGTCAACCAGAGTGATCCGAGATTTATAAACCTGTCTCAGAGACAGCTCGCTTTGAAAGATGACTCAAAAGTTATTGAGGACAGTTTGATTGCCCTTTCAAAGAGAGTCTTCCAAATATCTTCTTTTATAACAAGGGAAGTTAATGAAATGAATAAATACATGGATGAAAGCGTAGTGGCATTACGGGAGAGAAAGAAATCTCAAGCGGTTGGTAAACAACAGTTTGCAATGACTTCCATCAATAATCTTGCATTACTTCTTGATGATGTATTATCATCCATGCAGCAACAACTTGCCATGGCCATGGGCATTCCATCGCAGGGTCAGCAGAGTGGCAAGGAACCAAGTATGTCAGAGCTGCAAAAACAGCTCAATGAACAAATCAGCGAGTTAAAAAAGAGTGGAAAGCAAGGCAAAGCCTTATCTGAGGAGCTGGCAAAACTTGCTGCCGGCCAGGAAGAGATAAGAAGAAAATTACAGGAAGAAGAGGAAAAGTTAAATAATATGGATGGAAATGGCCAGAAACTTGGAGATATTGCCGGAAAAATGGAACAAACTGAGATAGACCTCGTTAATAAACGATTGACGGAGCAACTGATTAACAGGCAGGAAGAAATACTGACCAGGTTACTTCAGGCAGAAGATGCCATGCGTGAACAGGAGCTGGATGATGAGCGTGAAGCAGAATCTGCCAGGCAATTAGACAGACCTATACCACCGGAATTTGAAGATTATTTGAAATTAAAGGAAAAAGAGATAGAATTGCTTAGAACTGTACCTCCAAAATTAAATCCTTACTACAAAAAGGAGGTTATGGAATATTTTAATAGATTAGAGACTTCTTTTAAATAATGAATAAAATG
>CBDUCT010000025.1:0-17897 GCA_965365715.1 uncultured Cyclobacteriaceae bacterium
GAAGGACTTATCACACGCTAAAAGAGGATTGATTTTTGGAGGTTATCTGAAAATATTGATCCCTCTGCTGGTGTTAATACCTGGAATTACAGCGTATGTTCTTTTTAATAATCCTGAATTAATGGCGGGTACCAATACGTCCGGGGAAATAACCATTGCGGATGAAGCATATCCATGGCTGTTAAAGAACTTTGTGCCTGTTGGGATCCGTGGCCTTGCCTTTGCCGCACTGGTTGCTGCTATCGTGAGCTCCCTGGCTTCTATGATCAATAGTACATCTACTATTTTTACCATGGATATTTATAAAGCCCATTTTAATAAGGAAGCCTCAGAAAAACAACTTGTATTTACCGGCCGGCTCGTATCCTTTGTAGCATTGATCATTGCAGTCGCGATGGCTAAACCACTTCTGGGAGGACTGGACCAGGCATTCCAATACATACAGGAATATACAGGATATATATATCCAGGGGTAGTGGTCGTATTCTGTATGGGACTATTCTGGAGACAAGCCACATCAAATGCAGCCTTGTGGACAGCGATAATCACCATCCCTGTGGGGATTGCAATAAGGGCAATTTTTCCGGACATGCCTTTTATATTAAGAATGGGATACGTCTTTATAGTGCTTGCATTTGTAGCTTCATTGATCAGCTTGCTGGATAAGCGCGGAAAAGTACAAAGAGAGGTTGTGGTTACCGGACGATCTAAAAATATCGTTACTACCGGGTGGTTTTTTATAGTGCTGGGTATAATAAGTCTTATAGCCGGGATATTATTCATCGAACCCTACAAATACCTTGGAATTGAGTCAATATTCATGCTATCCACTTTATTCGTCTTTCTGGGCTTGATACTGATCTTTAATGTTAAAATGAAATACGTCTATACAAAATCATATACGACCGATCCAGAGATATATAAAACCTCGCCGGTCTTTACAATTGGCGCTATCGGGATCGTAATAATTATTGTTCTACTATATTATTTCTTCTGGTAATGAAAATATCTGATGTTAAAGAGATTTTCAGGAAGCAATATCATAGCGATCCCAATATTTATATAGCCCCTGGAAGGATCAATCTGATAGGCGAGCATACTGATTATAATGATGGTTTTGTATTGCCGGCAGCCATCGACAAGCATGTAATTTATGGCCTCAAGGAAAATGGATTGAATAAATACCGTTTTCATGCTATTGATTTGGATCAATCGTTTGAAGCTGAAGCAGGAAAACTTATTCATTCGGATATGGGCTGGCCTGATTACCTGATGGGTGTTATTGACCAGTTGAATAAGGCAGGCCATCATATTCCTGGTTTTGATGCTGTAGTAACAAGTGATATACCTATAGGAGCCGGATTGTCATCATCTGCTGCCCTGGAGGCCGGGTTGGCTACTGGCCTGAATGAAATGTACAACCTGAATGTTTCTAAACTGGATCTCGTTAAATTATCACAGAAAGCTGAAAATGAATTTGTGGGTGTGAATTGCGGGATCATGGACCAGTTTGCGTCTGTTTTCGGGAAGTCAGGACATGTCTTCAGGTTGGATTGCAGATCACATGATTTCGAGTATTTCCCTCTGAAATTAAATGGCAATGGCATTATACTGGTTGATACAAAAGTAAAACATTCGCTGGGCACCTCAGAATATAATACAAGGCGTCAGGAATGTGAACTTGGTGTTAATTTGTTGGCTGAAGGAAATGCACAGGTTAAAAGCCTGAGGGATGTGTCCCGGAGAATGCTGGAATCAGCAAGGAATAGAATTGACCCGGTAGTATATAAACGGTGTGATTATGTGGTAGGAGAAATTGATAGAGTACAAAAGGCTTGTGATGATCTTGTAGCTGGCCGTATTGAAGATTTTGGCAAAAAAATGTATAAAACCCATGAGGGCCTGTCGAAAGATTACGAAGTGAGCTGTGAAGAACTTGATTTCCTGGTTGATTTTACAAGAAACGATCCGGATATATTAGGTTCCAGAATGATGGGAGGGGGTTTCGGAGGCTGTACCATAAACATCATTAAAGAAACAGCCATCCCTTCCATCAAAGAAAATGTTTCTGAAGCTTTTGACGCCAGGTTTGGTCACGCCCCGCTTTTTTATGATGTAAAAATAGATAATGGCGTACGCCGCTTTAGGGACTGATCAAATGCCTTTGAGATAATTACCGGTTACAAATATAAATTCCAAAGAATATTATGATTTATTCCTTCCGGTTTTTAATTCTATTGTGGATCTTATCCTTTTTTCATCCAGATCTTTATGCCCTCACAAAAGTAATGCAATCCGGAGAAGGCTTTGAAGGGATTATTAAGTTTCAGCTTAAAAGCTCAATGGAGGATATCAATACGGCTATGATGCCTACATTTACAGAATACCATATCAAAGGAAATGACATTATCATACAGATGTCCGGAGCCGATAATGTTAAGCTGGCCAGGATACTTATTAAAGGAGATCACAACAGTTTCTATTTGATTGATGATGAAGCCAGGACAGCCATGAAAGTAAGGGTAAGTAATGCTGAGGAAGAAAACCGTATTGGAAATGTGCCGGATGAGTTCAGGGAGGAATACGAAAAAGCCCTTAAGGAAAAGAAAAGTGACCTTGATTCTGAGAAGATAAATTTAATAGAAACGAATGAAAACCTTGACATACAGGGTTATAATTGCACGAAATACGTCGTTACTGCCGAAGCAGGAGAAGCCTTTGTCGAGTCAGAGGTATGGCTGACCAATAAGATATATGTGGAAGTCCCGGAGGTTTTAAAAGATAAGAACAATCCATTACTTCTTTTTATGAATGAAAAAGGATTTCCACTGAGGTTCATTGGAAAATCAAATACCAACGGACAATCATATCATTTTGAGATGGTAGCTGTGAAAGTCACCCCGGGGAACCTGGACCCCGGTGATTTTGAAATTCCGGAAGATTATCACATTAGTGATATGACCAGCTTCCTGGAAAGGGAATAATTATTTAAGTCTGACAAAGTGATATCCTTCATCAATCGAAGAAGTAAATACCTCAGGGGACATCCCCTCCTCGAGGCTTTCAGAAATATCTTTTTTATGTATTGAGGTGATGTAATAGAGCCCGTCATCAGTCTCCATCATATCCTTGTTCACGGCAATAAAGTGTTCTTTGGGTGCTGAAAAATGCATATTCAGAACATGTTGAATCTCGTACCTTCCTGCAGTGGTTTTCTTATTGCCACTCCTCCTTATGCCACTGTCTCTTTTGTTGATGACGTCTTCTATTTCCCAGGTGATCTTAACACCATCTTCAAAAACCATTTTACCTTCCATCCAATGGTGTCTGTATATGTTCCCCGGCTTCTGATTATCTTCTTCATCAGATTCGGAAAGACGTTCTTTGGTTATTGGATGTGAGAAATCCATTCTTAAACTAAATGGTTCCTTGACAGATCCTTTTTTACGGAAATATTCCAGCATAGGTATAATGAACAGCCGCAGGTTGTTGCCGATATCAATTTTACTTAGTAAAAAGAAAGTGACAAGGAAATAAACAAATAGCGTAAGGAAGCCAATAGGAAAGAAAAAAAGAATTGGCTTGGAAATGGTAAGAATAATCGTTGCGATGGTCAGTACTCCAAATACGATCGACAGATTTCCGGCTTGTTTTCTTGACTCATCCCCGATGGTATCCATTTCTGCAATTCTGTGCAGTTTAGCAAGCCATTCCTCAATAGTAAGGGTATCTTCGATCTTTTTATCAAGGACAAACTGAACTTGATCTTTTTCTAAAGATTTATATATTCTTAAAATCTTTCTGGAATTGATTGTCATTATCCCTTAAAAAATGCACGGCAAAATAAATTAAAATTATCATTTTATCAAGGGAAAGAAATTTAATATAGGCTGGGCTGAGTGATCAATTTTTTTGCTAATCCAATATGGTTAGGATAATAAAATATTAACAACTTATATTTGCAGCATGCCAATTCAGAACAGCGAAGATTTTTTTGAGAAACTGGAAATGCGTCTCAGGCAGCCACTTCCGGGCTTAAAGGTGCAGAAGGAGATGTCAGCTTATCCGCGTGGGAGGACTGGAATTAATTTTAAATATAATGGCGAACCCAAGGAGAGTAGCGTCCTGATCGTATTATTTGAGAATGAAGATGAAATATATTTTCCTATGATCCAAAGGCCGATGTATACTGGAATTCATAGTGGACAGATCGGTCTTCCGGGAGGTAAAGTTGAGGAGCATGATAAAGACAGAATAGAAACAGCATTGAGGGAAACAGAGGAGGAAATTGGGGTAAATGCAGGAGATATTAAAGTGTTTGGTAAGCTAACGGAATTATATGTTCAGGCTAGCCATTATAATGTCATGCCGGTAGTGGGTTATCTGCCATACCGGCCTGAATACATTCCGGATCCGGAGGAAGTAAGCCGCGTGATTGAGGGGAGTACGGATGATCTGATATCCGATAAGAATCGAAAAATAAAAGAGCTTTTAATTCAAGATAAATATAAAATAGTAGCCCCATATTTCGATATAGAAAACGAAATAGTATGGGGTGCAACAGCTATGATTCTTAATGAATTTGCAGTGATTTTAAAGGAAATTATAGAATAGTATGGAGCCACTAATTAAAAATGACACAGTACTTCTGGGCGTATTGATGGTTATATTGGGATTTATATTTAAGACCTCATCAAGTAAAAATCCTTTCTGGCAGAAATTCTATAAGGTCATTCCTATGCTTCTGATGTGCTATTTTATTCCTTCTTTGCTGACCACATTTAATATAGCAGATGCTAAAAATTCTAACCTTTATTATATCGCTTCACGCTATATGCTGCCTGCCAGCTTAATTTTACTTACCCTGAGCATTGATCTTAAGGAAGTGCTTAAACTCGGGCCGAAAGCCCTTGTGATGTTTATAACCGGGACGATTGGCGTAGTTATCGGAGGTCCGCTGGCCATATTGATCGTATCCGCCTTCAGCCCGGAGACCATAGGAGGTGTTGGCCCGGAAGCAGTATGGAGAGGTATGACTACAATTGCCGGGAGCTGGATAGGGGGAGGTGCCAACCAGGCAGCTATGTATGAAATTTTCAAACCTTCCGACTCATTATATTCTATAATGATCACTGTGGATGTGATCGTGGCCGAGATATGGATGGCTTTTTTGTTGATTGGCGTAGGGAAATCAGTTCAGCTTGACAGGTTCTTTAAAGCTGATGCCACTGCTGTGAATGTATTGAAGAAAAAAATGCATGATTTCAGTTTGAGTATTGCGCGGATTCCCTCGCTGTCCGATCTGATGGTAATATTAGCTATAGGTTTTGGCTTAACCGGACTGGCACATTTATTTTCTGATGGCCTAGCTGGTTTTTTCCAGGAGAACTTACCAATACTTGAACGATTCAGCCTGACCTCGCAATTTTTCTGGTTGATTGTTTTAGCTACTACTTTTGGATTGATACTGTCATTTACGAAAGCCCGCAACTATGAGGGAGCTGGTGCTTCGAAAATCGGAAGTGTATTTATATATTTTCTGGTAGCGACCATAGGTATGAAAATGGATATCTTTGAGATATTCTCAAATCCCGGCTTATTCGTTGTGGGAGGCATCTGGATGCTAATCCATGTTATATTGCTCATTGTTATGGGGAAAATCATCAAGGCTCCCTATTTCTTCCTGGCTGTCGGTAGTAAGGCGAATATAGGAGGTGCTGCATCTGCCCCGGTTGTCGCTGCCGCTTTCCATCCATCCCTTGCCCCGGTAGGTGTATTACTTGCTGTCCTGGGATATGCATTAGGTACATATGGTGCATGGGTTTGCGGATTATTAATGCAGACTGTAGCCCCCTGATTTCCTAAGAAAGCCATTTTTCCAGGTTATCCCGAACAAAATCATCATCATTCAGCTCGGGGTATGCACCATATACCCGGTTTATTTCATCTTTCTGGCCAGGCGACAATTTTTCATCCTTTTCCAGGGTCCAGATCCCTTCCAGCAGGCCTTGTCTTCTGAGCACTTCATGGATACCTGTAATTACCCCGGAAAAATCATTTGCGACATCAAAGAATGCAGCATTTGAATCAGTAACTCTTGTCCCCAGGGTCATCAGTGCTTTTATTTCTTCAGCACTTTGAGCAGAATGCACCCTCTCAAGTATTTCAACAGCTTTTCTGGTCCATACTGCCCAATGACCGAGCAAGCCACCAGCTATTCGCTTTTTAACTATACCTGAATTTACAGAGATGTGATATTCCGTAAGAAGGTCTGCTACAATATTGTCATCATTGCCGGTATACAGGGCGATATCTTCTGCCCGGCCAGATTCGGCAACTCCACGGATAACATCATATGTCTGATAACGATTGAAAGGAGCGATTTTAATGGCTGCAACATTAGGTATTGCTGAAAATGACCGCCAGAAATCTACATCCAGGATCCTGCCACCTACCGCAGGCTGCAGATAAAACCCAAACAGGGGGATTACCTCAGATATTTTACGGCAATGCCTAAGAATTTCCTTATTTGGATCATCCTGAAAAGCAGCAAGGCTTAGCAATACGGCATCATATCCTGAGTTGACAGCAAGCTCTGCCTCTTTGATGGCCTGTTCTGTTCTGCCTATCACCCCGGCTATCTTAATAATAGTTTTGCCAGCCCGTAATGTAAAATCGCTGATTTCTTCTGAGGTGATCTTTAAAAGCCTTTCAAACAGGTTTACTCCGGGTTTTCTGATATTGAACTGAGTGGTATGGACAGCAGCAGCTATACCCCCGGCTCCGGCATCAAGATAATACCTTATTAATGCCCTTTGCCGTCGTTCATCAAGCTTACGGTATTTGTTCAGGGCAAGGGGTAAAGCGGGTATCACTACTCCTTTGTGTAATAGTTTATTTTTCCCCTCCGCAAGTATGGGCAAGTTAATATTTTCCATTTCTCACTTCAAAATGAGTTGGTTTATTTAAAAGTGGCCTCTCATTGGAGATCCAGTCGGCTATCCATGAGATCATTTTTTCTACACGCACTCCCGGATAGCCCAGAAGCTTAAAAGATTCTTCCGCATTACTCAATAGAGCAGTTTCAGACTCTTTCCCGGTAAACTCAGGCTCAATACCCAATAATTCTCCGAATTGAATGGCAACATCTTTTACAGAAAGTACCTCCTCACCAGTAATGTTCAGAATTCTGGCAGGGGATTGACAATAATTCAGAGCCTTTAAGATCATCGCATTGGCATCTCCCTGCCATATCACATTAAAATGTCCCATGGTAAGATCTACCGGTGTTCTGGTTTTTACCTTGAGGGCAATGTCGACGAGCACACCGTACCGCATTTCAACCGCGTAGTTCAATCTTATCAGGATTACCGGTGTCCTGTGCCTGAGGCTGCCATATTCAAACATCCTTTCACGACCCAGGCAGGATTGGGCGTATTCACCTACTGGATCTGGCTTATCTGTTTCCTTTGACCCGCCATAGGAAACAGGAACGAGGGGATATACACATCCTGTCGAGAAAGCAACAATCCTGGATCCACTAAAATGATCGGCTACCAATCCGGGGAGGTAGGCGTTTATGGCCCAAGTTAATGACAGGTTTTCTTCAGATCCGAACTTCATGCCGGCAAGGAAAATAATATTCTTTACTTTTGGTAACCCCTTTACAAATTCCGGATCTAACAGATCTCCCTTTATGATATCTATCCCCGCTTTCTCGAGCAATTTAATCTGATTTTTATTACTGAACCGGCTGAGGCCGATTACCCGTTTCTTTGTTCCTGAAACATCAACCGCTCTTTTCGCCATTATCGCCATGGAGATGCCGATCTTACCTGCCACACCGAGAAACAGAATATCCCCGTCTAGTCCGGATATCATCTCAACAAGGTCTTCCGTCGGTCTTGAAAGCATCTCATCCAATTCCTGTTCACTCGATATTTTTTCCAGGGCTACTGACATCTATTAAAAGAAATGATACATTTTAATTATTTGTATGCATTTAGTTTACTAAATATATGAGATTATTTTTTCCTCATGGTTCCTCTTGCTACAATAGATATAATTGTTATCACAAATAATATAACGTACAATCCAATATCAAGCCTTATACCCATGATGTTTTCCGGTATCAATTTGAACACAGAAAAAAGAAATACAAACAAAGCAATGGCGGAGACAATCAACAATTCCTTCCCCGGGGCTTTCTTTGAAAGAACACCTATCAGTATTACCGGTGTGAGCATGGAGGTTCCTGCGAAGCTTACCCTGGCCAGTAATACCAGTTCATCACTTATGATCACCGAAAAGGCCATAACGATCAGTGCAAAAACGAACAAAGCTATTTTCGTGCGTATCAGTACTGATTTATCATCTCCTTTTAATAATGACCTGAATTCAGAACCCAGGGCAAATATCTGCGCATTGGAAGTTGAAAGTACGGCTGCAAAAAGTCCTACTATGGCCAGTCCCGCCAGGAAATCAGGCTGATCGAAAAGAAGGGCATTCTGAACAAATTCCACGGTTGGAGAGTCGGAATATCTTACCGCACCATACATCCCGATAAACGCTGTCGCTACAAATACAATAAATGCAACTATGCTGACACCTCCTGCCATCTTGTAGGTTTCTTTCATACTTTTCATAACAACGATACGGGATGAAAACTGAGGTTGGGTAATGGGCAATAACATGATTGCCAGGAAAGAGGCAACAAGAAACTGGGTGGTAAACAATCCTTCAGGTCCCGGAGTGGACAAAAGCCGTTCATCCGCCTGCTGAACCTGGTTAAATAGTTCTTTTACATTCCCAAAATGAATGACACAATTGTATCCTATGATAGATAAAACCGTCAGCAAAAGAACCCCCTGTACTGCATCACTAAAAACTATAGCCTTTAAGCCACCCAGTTCACTGTAAGCCAGCATGATGGAAACAATTATCAATGCCCAGCTCCATGAAGGGAGCATATCAGGGAAGATGGCTGTAAAGAACATAGACATCCCACGAATCTGTATCGCCACATAGGGTATTAAAAATAGAAAGGCGCCGGTAAACACAAGGTAGCCTGCCCATTTATTTCCGAATATATCACGCATCATCCCGGCCATTCCTTTATAACCTGTTGCCCTGGCTTTCTTCCTCAAATTATATCCAAACCAGAAGATCATAAAAAACATGATGCCGTCAGATACCGGCAGGAAGATCCAGGCCCCAACTCCATGGATCCTGAAGAAATCAGGGACGCCAATAAAGATAAAAGCACTGAATAATGCGGCAGCATAGGTAAGCACGCCCAATATCGCTCCAATATTGGATCCTGCCAGCATATAATCATCGATACTCCTGTTCTTTTTGAAGGCCCTTGAGGAGGCCATGATCAGCAGGAGAATGAAAATAACACCGAAGAACCAAAACCATTTAGTCATTGTCACCCTCCTCTTTTTTTACCTTCGAATGGGCATATATCCCGATCATGATAAAAGCTACATATCCAAAATAGGCCAATATTCCTGCCCAGAGGGTATATGGCATCCCCATAAACTCTGGCCTGAATTCATTTTTTGGAATCACGAGTGGCGTAAAGATCAGAATAGAAAGAATAATAACTCCCAAACGGGCAAAATCCCATAGTTTTTTCATCTGTTTTAAATTTTTTGATTCCTAAATGTTCAAAAAATTTGAAGACATTCAGGAACTCACATAAATTTAATCAATCATATTTACGAATTTAGAATGATTAAAATTCATGATCGTTTCGTAAAAAATTTTGGTTAATAATACCCGGAAAGGGCGGTTATTAAAAATAACTTGACTAAAAATACCTTTAACTGTTCTTTTTTAAAAATATTAGCATGTTTTATTCACTAATCGATCTTTCCCAGGATAATTCCCGGAATCCCTCAGGATAGTGGATTATATCAGCCAGTTTAATGTCTTAAGGTCGGGACCTTGCTATGCTAGTGTATTTATCCATCTTAACCTTTTATCCGATCTCAGGACCGGCAATTGTAAATTGTTGTTCCGGTCTTCCGGGGTATGGATGTTTCCCTAAATACATCCTAATGAAGGGTCTCTGTATTCTGAAGCCAATTTTCTCAACAGATTGAATGAATGCCTTCTGAGCATCCGGTATATCAATTATTATTGGTCTTCCTTTAGATTGAGATATGGCATGACATAGTAATGAAAATGCTATTTCTTCATTAAGAGCAATAATGGGACCTATTTGTTCAAAATTACTACCTGACCGGCCAAAACAATAACCCTGTATATTATCACCTGAACCACAGATCCACGCATAAGCCGGCCCTATATCAAAAAGTGATCTCAGAATACCTGCTCTCGGTGCCCCAAAGACATCCTGATCATATTCTATGATATTGGGCAGGTCGTGATTTGATATTTTAGAGCATGTAAGTTTGGAGTGAACAATAAGATTTGATGGATACGCTTTAATTTCATACCTCTTAAGACCATATTCATCTTCAAATCCCAGGGTGTCATAAAGCAATTTTCCTTTCGGAGTGGCATCCAGGCGAATGGTTCCTTTATCTTTTGCCCTGGTTATGGCCTCCTTGAGCAGTGAAGTGCCTATACCCATTCGTCTGATCTCCGGATCGACAAGCACCATGCCTATCCAGCTGAAACGCCCTGAATAATTGACAGTGGTTACCGTGCCTATTACATTTCCCTCGTATTCGGCAACCATACTGCCATCCTGACTGGAGTCCAGAAAAAGTTTCCAGTCTCCTTCCATCTGGTTCCAGCCGGCCGCGTTCTTTAATCGCATACCCTCAGGAATGTCCTTCTCACTCATAGGTCGCAAATTGTAATTGCTTTTCATTTAAACCACCTGAATTTGATTCTTAAGTTTCCTTTTAGACAAGCATCATCCTTCTCCTTTCTGTATAGTTATTCCGTGTGTATAATATTTTGCTTGTCAAAATTTTCACTGAATATATTGAATAATCAAAGGCTTTATTAGTCTTTTATGATATTCCTCTATTTTATAGGTACCATCTTCATTGTTTGTGTTGAAGATCAGATATGCGTTTTTTTCCCTGTAACGGCTCCCGCTGGGGATGTGGGTATTATGATCATTGATCAACCGGCGGTTCCAGTAT
The DNA here is from genome assembly GCA_965365715.1 of uncultured Cyclobacteriaceae bacterium. GTDB lineage: Bacteria > Bacteroidota > Bacteroidia > Cytophagales > Cyclobacteriaceae > JAGTVG01. The sequence continues at coordinate 11,127 of CBDUCT010000025.1, forward strand.
CTGCCATTTCCGGCACTTCGAGTAATTTTGGTATGTTCCTCGTAAAGGGGTGAAATACTGCCGCTCAGGTTAGTATTGTCATATTCAAGTCGAATACTCCCAAATGCATACTGCTTGTTTTTATTCTGGAAAAACAACCATTTAGCATCATCGGGGATAGGATCTTTTTCTAACTGCTCAATCCCATCTCCCTGGTAAAGATCTACTGTAGAGAACTCCCCATCCGGATTAAGGAAAGTAACATGCGTAAAGAGACTGTCCATAGTCATCTCATCATTCCTTAGCAGCATCAATTCAACATCGTCTTTAATCAATATTTCTGAAGAAAAAGTAAAATAGGGCAGACCCGCGTAAAACTGGTACATACAGCTTACCTCTATCTCATCATATCCAGGCACAGATCCTGACCTGTGTAGTGAAAAGATATAAGGACCTTTGACCACTTCCAGTGAATCCGGATGGCGCATATGCCCAAATGTTTTGTATTCAAGTCCATCCCTTTGGAAATTGGGCGCCCAGTGCATGTTGATATGGCCTCTCTGAAGTAATTGATCATTAAAATCTTTTAATATCAATCCGGCAAGCTGCCCGGATCCAAGTCCGTTTTCTGCTGTTGCCTTGATGTCGGTGAGGTCAGCGATAAAAGCTGTATTTTCAATTTTCATATTTATGTCATGACCTGTGTACTGAAGAACCTCATTCTGCAGTTCAGCGGAGCCATAAATGATCTCATATGATTTCGTTGTATTGGCTTCTATGGATACCGGGAATATACATTTTAAATACTTTCTTCCGGATTCCCGGGTTAAAGTATCTATGATCTGACCGGCTATAGGCTTTCTATCACCGGCTTCCTTTAAACAAATATCTTCTTTTGCCTGGAGATTAACGTTTAATGGCACTTCTACCTCAATATATTCTAAAGATCTGCTCATTCCGGCAGTTTCACTAATAGTTAGCTTAAGAATAACCGCCGGGCCCTTTGTACAGGAATCTGATATCGCACTTATCAGCAGAATCAACAGAATTGAAAAAGCTGTTCTTATTTTTGATATTGTATTTCTATTATTAGTCTGATCATTTTTCATAAGCCTTCGATTATAAAAATTAATATACAGGGAAATATTCTTATATTGTATATATGCTTGAAAATACTTGCTAAATATCAGAAGATTGGAAGCACCATTCAAACCAGGCATTTGTCTTTTTTCCAGAACACGTAAAAAAAACAACATTTTAAGATCATGTTAAATATCAATTATTTTCTAAAATCCTTAACCCTGAATCCTTTATTGTATTCAATCTGTGTCTTTATATTTCTTCAGGGATGTTACAGCAGGCAGCATAAAAAGGAGAATGAAACCGATTGGGAGTTTTATTCACAGCGGGCTGATATTGCTCCCGTGCATTGGATTGATGGGGATATAGTTTTTAAAAATCAACCAACTCTTGCACTTGCAGGAGACGGGAAAGCTTATATAAATGGGAGCTGGACACGTTTATTCGATGTTAATCCGGATCGTTTTTACGAGTTTAAAACGCATTTCAAAACGGATATTCGTTCTCAAATTGATCGCAGTATTCTGGCCCAGATCACCTGGTTAAATAAGGCTGGCGAAAGGGTGGATTATATTGAATATCCGGCATTCGGGGCCATTTGGAACAACGATTGGAATCAGATCCGGCAAATCTACAAAGTTCCAGAAAGTACAGTCATGGCCCGAATTGACCTGATCCTGAGATGGGCCCCGGAAGGAACTGTTTTTTTTGGAGGAACTGAATTGAGGGAAGTAACACCACCCGGATCGAGGATGGTCAGAATTGCTGCCATACATCACCGGCCCAGAAACATGGAAAATTCTTCACGGAGCAGAAAATCCTTTGAACCTCATATTATATCTGCCGGAGAGAAGGGTGCTGATATCGTTTGCCTTCCGGAAGGTATTACAATAGTAGGTACTTCTTTAAACTATGTGAAGGTAAGTGAACCAATTCCGGGTCCGAGTACTGAATACCTGGGAGGTTTAGCAAAGGAATACGATATGTATATTGTTGCCGGTATTTATGAAAAGGAGGGTCCTGTTGTATACAATACTTCTGTTTTGATTGGACGTGATGGAATATTGAAAGGCAAGTACAGGAAGACTGCATTGCCCAGGGAAGAGATAAACGGTGGAATTACACCCGGGAATGAATATCCTGTCTTTGACACTGATTTCGGCCGTATTGGAATGATGATATGCTGGGATGTGTTTTTCCCGGAAGTTGCACGCCAGATATCCCTGAACGGTGCAGAGATAATATTTATGCCCATCTGGGGAGGCGATCTCACTCTATCAAAGGCTCGCGCAATTGAAAACCAGATCTACCTTGTTTCTTCAACCTACGATATGAAAACGGGGATCTTTGATAAAACAGGTAACCTGATAGCCGAAGGAACAGAGGATAACCCACTTGCTATTGCTGATATCGATCTTAACGAAAGAGAAATGTGGTGGTGGCTCGGTGAATTCCGGAACCGTATTAAACGGGAAAGGCCCGAAGTCAATCGAGATCGGGATTAGACAAGCAGCCTGTTAATCTTTCGAATGGAGAACTTACTCCATCGGTTAGAAGTCGAATATGTTCAGTCTCAGAAAGATCCCACCAGAATAAAATGCATTAATTATTTTTCAGGAAGGCCTGAAGTCAATAAATAATTCTGGCCTTAGCACCTATGACTTAAGCTGCCCCTGTTTCACCAGGCTCAGCCTCTTCCAGTTTGCCAATCTCCTGGTCAATGGTCCAAAGTCCAATTCCTTCCTCACCTATGATATCAAACAGCTCAAGTGCGCGGCGGGATAGCATTTCTTCTTCCCTTTGTTCTGAAACGTACCATTGCATGAAATTGAGGGTTGCAAAATCCTTTACGTTATAACAGTGTTCTACTATCTCATTTATGGATTGAGTGACCTTTATTTCATGTTCCAGGATCATCTGAAACACCTGTCGTAGTGAATCATAACTATGTTTCAGCCCGGTAATCTCCGGTTGGAGGGCATGCCCGCCGGCATCGTTGATATAATGAAACAATTTCATCATATGCATCCTTTCTTCATCAGCATGCCCGTACAGGAATTTAGCAGAGTTGCTGTAACCCTGGACATCACACCAGGATGCCATCGATAGATAATGGGCTGAAGCCTGTGCTTCCATCATGATCTGATTGTTTAACATGGCCTCAGTTTCTGTGGATATGGAACGGTTTAATGATAAATTGTCTTTCATAATTCAATATATTGTTTATAATAATATAACTAAGTATTCAAAAATAGGTTTTAGGATTCAAATAATAGTTCATATGGTCGTGAAATTTCTTTTTCAAGCTCAAATAAACCGATATTTCTGACTTTTCTGATGTATTCCTGGCCTTCAAAATAAATCAGAATTACAGGAACTGTAAATACCTGGAATTCTGCTGCAGTCATAGGATTTTCACTGATATCGATAAAATGAAGGTCCATTTTTGGGAACTTTTGATCGATCAGCTCCCTGACTTTGGGTTTAAGGACTTTGCATACATTACATTCAGGCGAGGTAAAATATACTGCAACTGACTGATTACTAATTAATTGGCCCTTGTTCATGACTTATACATAATGCTTGGGTATAAAATTATTTCTTTTATTCCGATTTCCATATATTTATATTTGTTTCAAAACCACATTTTTTATAATGCGACAGATCTTATTTTTTACCACGATATGCTCACTGATATTACTATCCGGGATAAGCAAAGCCCAACAGAATGCCAGTTATGATCTGGATCGATATATCGAAAATCCATCCATGTATAATGAAAATCAGGAAGCCCCGCATGTGCCACTATGCCCTTTTGAAAAAGAGGAAAACGCCCTGAAGGGAGATTTCAGTTTGTCACCATGGTATCAATCATTAAACGGGACATGGAAGTTTTCATGGTACGCAAATCCATTTGACGCACCTTCCAGGTTTTACGATCCTTCTACCCTGATCAATACCTGGGATGACATTATTGTTCCGGGCACCTGGCAAATGCAGGGCTACGGATATAAGATATATCGTAACATACCTTTGGAATTTGGCCCTTATGATCCCCCGAAAGTGCCTGATCATTTAAATCCGACCGGATTATATGTAAAGGAATTCCAGATACCCGAGGAGTGGGATAACCGGAAGATATTTATTCATTTTGAAGGAGTGAAGTCAGCATACTGGATATGGATCAACGGGATTTATGTCGGATTTGATAAGGGTAGCATGACTTCCGGGGAATGGGACCTTACTCCTTATCTGCATAGCGGAACAAACCGGATTGCCGTAAAGGTGGTTAGATGGTGTGATGGAACTTACCTCGAAGATCAAGACATGTGGCGTTTTAGCGGTATTTACCGGGATGTATATTTATATTCCACACCAAAAGTTCATATCCGGGATTTCTTTGTTCGGACAGATCTCGACAATAATTTTAAGGGAGCAGACCTGGTCATAGATGCCAAGATCCGCAATTATGATAGCATAGAACACAACAACCTGCTACTTGATGTAGAACTGATTGATCCGGATAAAAAAATGGTTTTATCCAAAAACCTCAAGGCTGGTACATTACTTGCCACTGACGAGAAGGTTGTCGAAATGTCTTATAAGGTCAATGAACCCATGCTTTGGAGTGCTGAAAAGCCAAACCTCTATAAGCTTTTGATGATTTTAAAGAATCCTGAAGATGAGGTACTGGAAATCATTGAAGAGACTGTTGGGTTCAGGGAAATAGAAATTAAGGATGCCCAACTCCTGGTCAACGGCGTTGCAGTCAAATTTAAAGGCGTTAACAGGCATGAACATGATCCAAAACTGGGTCGTACAATGACAAGGGAAATGATCGAAAAAGATCTCCGCCTTATGAAGCAATTGAATGTAAATTCGATCCGAACCTCCCATTATCCTAATACACCGCTATTTTATGACTTGGTTGATCAGTATGGCCTCTACCTTTGTGATGAAGTGAATGCTGAATGCCATGAAGGAGAAGATTACCTGGCGGGTCAGGAGGGTTGGGAAGCCGCCTTTATGGACCGGACTGAAAGATTCTTCCACAGGGATAAGAATCATCCTTCGATAGTTTTATGGAGTACCGGAAATGAATGCGGCTATGCCCCGATACATCATACCATGGCCGAGTATTTAAAAGAACAGGACCCGACTCTGGTGGTGTATCACCAGGGTAATATCCCCAACGGAGATGCTCCCTATGCGGATGTAAATGGTATCCGGTACCCGAGGCAGGAGGAATTATATAATGTTGGTCAAACCACTGACAGACCGGTGATTATGGGAGAATACAGCCATGCCATGGGCAATGCCCTTGGTGGATTCGATGAATATTGGGAGATCATTAATAATAATAAATCGCTGCAGGGAGGATTCATATGGGACTGGGTAAACCAGGGGCTTGAATTCGACCTCGTAACTACACCAGATGGATCCGGATTTATGCATCAGGCGGTTATTATGGGTCGAACTGAACTTCAGGAAGGCATTCAGGGTAATGCTCTGGCATTAAGTGGCCTGGATGATTTTGTGGAAGTGTATGATCATCCTGTATTCAACCAGTTGGGAGAGCAATTAACCCTTGAATGCTGGGTATATCCAAGGAACTTTGCCGATATCAATCCAATGATCAGCAAAGGGCTGAGTTATGAAATAACCCAGATGCATAAGGACAGCCTTTCATTTATTCTCCAGTTGAATGGCGTAATACACAGGATTGATGGCTATGTTTCAAGGAACTGGAATTTTAACTGGCAACATATTGTCGCTATTTACGATGGTAGTAAAATGGCCTTGTATCAGAATGGAGATCTTTTGACGGAAATGGATGCCTCCGGAATGATTGACCGTTCACCCCATCCGGTGTGTATAGGTAAAAACCATAAAAAGAACCATGAGAACAAGGGTTGGTTTGTATCGAACAGCATCTTTGACCAGGTAAGGATCTATAATGAAGCTATGGATATACAGAACCTGACCTTATCAGTCAAAAGTAAGTTAAATGTGGCTAAATCTATTCTCTGGCTAGATTTTGACGAACACAAAACAGAAGGCACCTTTCTTTCATACGGGGCAACTCCGCAGGGCAGCGGGACCATGGATGGGGTAGTGTCAGCGTATAGGGTTCCACAGCCTGAAGCTTACCAGATGAAGCAGTCTCATGCTCCTGTATTTATCGAGGTTTTGGACAGGGAAATGCAAAAATACCGGATAATAAACAGGCATCATTTTACAGACCTGTCTGAATTCGATATAAACTGGGAGTTATTGGAAAATAATAAAAATATTGCCTCAGGAAACCTGAGATTAACTACACCTCCGCAGGATTATGAAGAATTTGAAGCTCCCTATAAGGATCCGTCCCATAAAGCCGGGGCGGTATATATCTTCAGGGTTATGATCAATTTAAAAAAGAAAAATGACTGGGCGGAGAAAGGACATGAAATATGTTTTCAGGAATTCGAACTTAAAAATCTAAATGAACGCAAAGGTGTATTCATGCAGGAAGAGACATCGGGGTTCAATGTATTGGAGGAAGATGAGGATAAACTGGTTATCACGGCGAATGATATTATTTTCAACCTGGATCTTGAGACCGGACTTTTGATCTCAATCCGGGACGGTGATACAGATCTGATTACGGGATCACCGAAATTTAATGTTTGGCGAAGACCAATTATGAATGAATGGTCTGAGTGGGGCGTT
>CBDUCT010000026.1:0-17845 GCA_965365715.1 uncultured Cyclobacteriaceae bacterium
AGTTTGCAATACTAAAAATATAGATTTAGTCAAGTCGATTGGCGCCGCCAGGATCATTGATTATACCGTAGAGGACTTTACAAATGATGGCAATGAATACGATTTTGTATTCGATACCGTGGGTAAAAGTTCATTTGGCAAATGTAAACCATTATTAAAACCAGGAGGTATATACCTCTCTTCCGAACTTGGATGGATGGGAGAAAATATATATTATAGTCTGTTTACTCCGATATTTGCCAAACTCCCCGTACCTGGTACAGGGAAAATGGTCAAATTCCCCATGCCATTTAATATTTTAAGAAGCGTTCATTTAATGAAGGATCTTGTTGAAAAAGGCAAATTCAAACCGGTTATTGATAGAGTATATCCTTTAGAGGATATAGCAGATGCATTCAGCTATGTATTATCCGGTCAGAAAACTGGAAATGTAGTCATTAAAATGGATTAAGAATATATTAGTGACCATTATCAATAAACAGATGATACATTTAACAACATCCAGGATATCATGAAAGCGATAGTTTATCATACATATGGAACCCCTGAAGTATTGGAACTACAGGAATTACCCAAACCTGTACCGAAAGAAAACGAAGTCCTGGTGAAGGTTATGGCTGTATCGATAAATTCATGGGATTGGGATCTTTTAAAGGGTGAACCCATATTTATTAGAATGTGGGGGCTTTTCAGGCCAGGCTATAATATTTTAGGATCCGACATTGCCGGTGTTGTAGAAATCGTAGGTTCTGAGGTGAAAAATCTTAATCCAGGCGACGAGGTCTTTGGTGATCTTTCAGCATCCGGATGGGGTGGATTTGCGGAATATGTTTGTGCCCCTGAGAATGCGCTTGCACTGAAACCAGCTAATATGACCTTCGAACAAGCCGCCTCCGTCCCCCAGGCAGGTGTATTGGCTTATCAGGGATTATTTGATTATGGCAAGATCGAATCCGGAAAAAAAGTGCTGATCAATGGAGCTGGAGGCGGTGTAGGTACATTTGCGATACAGATTGCAAAATCCATAGGTGTCCAAATTACAGGCGTTGATAGTCATGATAAACTGGACATGTTAAAAGAACTGGGTGCTGAATTTGTCTTAGATTATAGAAAGGAAAATTTTACAAAAACGGGTAAAAAATATGACCTGATTATCGATAATGTTGCAAATAGATCCCTATCCGACTATAAGCGTGCTTTAAATCCCGGCGGGATCTTTGTCATGGTTGGTGGTTCTACTTCACCCATCTTACAGGCTATGTTTTTCAGTCAATTGTTATCTGCCTTTGATACTAGAAAATTGAAAATTCTTGCGCATATACCCAACAAGGATCTGGATGCTTTAATAGAACTCTACGATTCCGGTGCTTATCAACCCATTCTTGAGAAAATATATTCCCTTTCAGAAACCCCAGAAGCATTGCGACTTCTTGGAGAAGGGAAAGCGTTTGGCAAGGTTGTAATATCAACAGGGTTGTGATCCATACAAAATTATTTAATTGGGGTAAATTGATGTGTAAGATATTAAGAAGCATTTGATATTCAATAATGAAATTCTACCGAAAAATATTTAATCAGAACAATAAAGGTATTTCTGAATGATTTGATAAAAAGGGAATTTTAAATAAGAACACTATGGCTTACAGTGAATATTTAGTTGAACGTGTCCGGCAAAGACTGGCCTCTTCAAATATTACGGAAGAAAAGAAAATGATGGGTGGTTATGTTTTTATGGTAAATAACAAAATGTGTGTCGGTATTGATGTAGACAAAGCTACCGGTAAGGATCGTTTAATGGTAAGAGTTGGTAAAATCCCATATGACAAACTTCTTTTTAAAAAAGGTAGTCGCGAAATGGATTTCACAGGAAAAGTAATGCGTGGATTCCTGTTTATTGATCCTGAAGGTTTCGATGCTGATGATGACCTGGATTTCTGGATAGAAAAAGCATTAGAATTCAATAAGGAAATTTAAACTACAATGATCATCTTATATGTTCATTTGAATCAGAAAAGCAGCAAAAAGAAATTGACTGAATAATCGGTAGAGCATGATGATCTTCCATTAAATCCACCTGGCTAAATTATAAAGCAACACGACCTGGCATTGAAATTATCTCCGATGAAAAATGCATTTAGTGTTAAATATTTAACTTGTATCAGTAATACTTAATTATGAGGAACACAAAAAAATTATTTTTTCTAATAATTCCACTGTTATTCATTCTTGGTTCCTGTAATTACCGGAATGATGAAAGCAATATGGAAAAATGGAAAACAGAGATTATTGAAACCGAAAGGGCTTTTGCTGAAATGGCTAAAACAGAGGGTATTGCCGACGCATTTCTTGCCTATGCTGCTGAAGATGCGGTATTGATGAGAAATAATACGCTGATAAGCGGCAAAGAGGCAATTAAGAATAGTTTTGGCAATCAGGACCCGGGAGCTGGAAATGTGGAACTGGCCTGGAAGCCGGATTTCGTGGATGTATCCGCATCCGGGGATCTTGGTTACACCTATGGAAAATATACTTATTCAGTCACTGATACATCTGGTAGAGTAAAACTGGATTCCGGGATATTCCATACCGTGTGGAAAAGGCAAAAAAATGGTGAATGGCGATTTGTCTGGGACTGATCTGTATGCCCTAACATCAAATCAGATCTTTTTCTTCAAGGGTTGACTTAATGCGATTATGATAATCCCAGAATTTTTTATCAATCTTTTTCATTATTTTCTTGAATTCAGGCAGATCTTTTATGTTATCCATCAGCGGATCAATATCTGTAAAGACCAAAACCCAGTAGAAATAATTGTCTTCCTTTGAAAACTGGTCGAGGTGCTCGATAGCTTTATCTGTTTGTCCCTTATATGAATAATATGTAGCCAGGTTCATGTTTCTGTATATGGATTGATTGTTCTCAGCATAATCCCTATACTTTGTAAAATATCTGTCAGATTCCTCCTTCAACCCTAGTTTGTCTAACACGACTGCAATTTTAAGATCTTCAGAATTATATATGGACAGGTTCCAGGCTTCCTTAAGCTCAATGAACTTTTTATAATACTTGTAGGCATTTTCGTAATCCCGCTGGAAATAATAAAATTTGGCTACTTCCTGCATAATATCAAGCCTTGTGGAATCCTTCTGCAAAGCATCAATGATGAGATCCCTTGATGCTTCAAGGTCCCTGTTTTTAGCATATAAAATATATGCTCTAACATAAGCAGAATATAGATTTTCGGGTTGATATTCCAATGATTTCTGAATGTATTTTTCTGCTTCCTGAATAAAGCCTGATTGAATGAAAGCATTGCTGATATGCAGATAATATATACTGGCAACAACTGAATCATAAGAGGAAACATCAAGTTGAAGACCACGAAGGGCATATTCCAGGTATTTTTCAGTATCCGGCAAATGGCTGACATAGATATCTATCAGATAAACATATACAAGGTCGTAATTTGGTTTGTATTCCAAAGCTTTTTCCAGATAAGGAACTGCTAGTTTATATTCGCCATTATGCATATAGAACAAAGCTTTGGCAATTAAACTTTGTGGCAAAGTGGCATCCAAGAGTAATGCCTTATCACCATAATATTCAATTTGGTCCCCAAATTTCTTTTCTGCCTGGCCTTCATCAAGATAATAATATGCCATGGTGATGGCAGCATGAGCACGGGCAAAACCAGGATCCTGCTCTATGGCCTTTTTAAAATATTCAATCGCTTCCAATACTTTTTCACGTTCAAAAGTATATATTAAATCCAGTCCTTTCAGAAAATAATCATAGGCAACCAAATCATCTGTGGGAGGCTTATTTATCCTCTCCTCCTCTTCCGGTGTTATGATGACTTCAATCTCACCGGCAATGCTTTTTGCCACCTCCATTTGCAACTCAAAAATATCGCCTATCTCACGATTGTACTGTTCAGACCATAGATGCTGGTCTGTTTGTGCTTCTATGAGCTGTATATTCAGCAGAATCTTTTCCCCGATTTTCTGCCCGCTACCCTCTATCAAGTAACCTACGTTCAACTCCCTGGCAATTTCAGGACTTGTTTTGGAGATGTTCCTGTATTTCTCAGCAGAAGTCCTGCTGATCACCCTGAGATCTTCAATATTCTGCAGATTATTCAGTATTGCTTCCATCAATCCATTGATGATATACACATTGGAAGCATCATCACTTTCGTTCCTGAAAGGCAACACGACAATAGATTTTTTAGATATTGTCTGGTCAAATGAAGTATCAACCTGGTCAGGTTTTACCAATTCAGATGAAGTAAACAAAAGATACCCGACTAATATGCCTGCCAGTATGAATATTATCCATCTAATGATATTCCATTTCCCTTTTATAATAGATCCTTTTTCTTCATCTTTTGAAGGAATTTTCGATTTACCTTTAATCTGTTCCTTTTCCGGGACTATTAATCCCGGATTAGCAATAGCAAATACTTCCATTGCTTTGCTAACATTTTTAAATTCAAATTCTCCTAATGAAACAGCCTGGATACCTGCCTGATTTTTAACCTCATCGTATACCTTCTCAGATATAAGGACACTCTGAGGTATGGCAAGAGATTCTATGCGGGCAGCTACGTTCACGCCATCACCTATTATTCCATCCTCCCTGAAAATAATGTCTGCACTATGAATGCCAATCCTTACTGGTATCCTGGGTTCCTCCCGATAAGCCAGCTGAAGTTCAATACCGCATTTTACCGCATCTATGGCACTATTAAATGTACTTAAGGTGCCGTCTCCGTAATATTGCAGGATCTTCCCCTTATACTTATCTGTGATTTCCCTGAATGCTTCACGATGCCGGCTTCTGAAAATTAGCGCTTTGGCTTCATCCTGTTGCATTAGTGCGGTATAACCCTCTATGTCGGTGAACATGATCGCCGCCAGTTGATGGAGATGTGACCCGGTCTGACTTTTTTCCTGATTCTCAGCCTCTTTACTATGTTTAATTGCTTCGCCTGGTGGATAACCAAAGTGATCCCGGAAGCATTTAATAAAATACGATGGGCTGCTGAATCCCACCTCATAGGAGATTTCTGAGACCGTTAATGAGGATTCTCTTAACATGTCCATGGACTTGTTCAACCGGACCTGGTTAATAAACTGGCTGACAGATAGACCGGTCATTTTTTTTACCTTCCGCAGCAGGTTAGACCTGCTCATGGCAATTTCACTCGCAAGCTCAGAAACGCCAAACTGCTCATTGGATATGTTTGCTTCTATTACTCCAGTGATTTTATCTAAAAAATCGTTCTCCATAGAGTGGGATAAAAAATCATTTATTTAGATATACCGAAAATAGAAATTTTTTAGATGACTTCATCATTTGCATCATAATTTATACTCCTGCTTCATAATTGCAACTCATTGCTGAAACTTGATATGATTGTCCGCTTAGTTGATTATTAAGGCCTTATCATAAAGCTGACCTTTACACTAATCATTTTAATTAAAACTTAAATAACAATATTATGAAAACTCTTAAGACACATTTTCTGAAAGTTACAGTGATACCAGTTATGCTTATTGCACTGTTGACCATGAAATCCTGTAATGGTAAACCAGCAGCTTCTGCGGAGGAGGTTAAATCTACTGCTGAGTCAGAATCAAAGGTTAATCCTCCCGAAACGGATATTTTTACTGCAGCGCTATTTGGTGACACAGAGACCATCAAAAAGCATATAGCCGCAGGAACGGATCTGAATCAGAAAGATGGTTACGGATCTACCGCCCTGATTATTGCATCTACTTTTGGAAAGACAGAGGTGGCCAAAGCATTGGTAGAGGGCGGGGCCGATTTGAATGCTACAAATAATGAAGGAGGAACAGCGCTTCATTCGGCAGCCTTTTTATGCAGAACCGATATTGTCAGGATATTGATTGATAATGGAATCGATAAGAATATCAAAAACAATTATGGCTCTACCGCACTCGAATCCGTATTGGCTCCATTTGAGGTTGTAAAACCCATTTATGATCAGTTCAGTAAAGACCTGGGACCTTTGGGATTAAAATTGAACTATGATCAACTGGAAAAAACGAGACCTGTCATCGCTGAAATGTTGCAATAAGATTACAGGAACTTAGTTGGGAAAAATCCTTAAAAATGGAAAAATGGAAACTACAATAAGAAGATACGATATTGATTGGCTCAGGGTAATTGCCATAGGATTGTTATTGATATACCATATTGGCATTGGATTTCAACCCTGGGGTGTATTTATTCAATTTATTCAGAACGATGAACCTTTGAATGCCCTGTGGATACCCATGTCCATGCTTAATATTTGGCGAATTCCATTGTTGTTCTTCGTGTCCGGAATGGGAGTCTGTTTTGCCTTGAGAAAGAGAAATTGGTGGCAGCTGATGCTGGAAAGGTCTAAACGGATACTTCTTCCTTTCATATTCGGGATCATTTTCGTGGTCCCGATACATGTTTTTATCTGGCAAATGTATTATAAGCAGGACCTGGTTTACACCATTCATCCTGTACATTTATGGTTTTTAGGGAATATATTTATTTATGTCGTATTATTATCACCCTTGTTTTTTTACCTTAAAAAACATGAACAGGGCAGAATTCACATGGGGTTACAAAGATTATTCAGCAAGCCATTTGTTATTTTAATAATAATTTCTGCTTTTATACTCGAGGCGATGATAGTCAGACCGGAGACTTATGAAATGTATTCTATGACACTTCATGGATTTTTCATGGGGATGCTGGCTTTTGTGTTTGGTTTTCTGATCATATATTCCGGTGAGAACTTCTGGAAAACAGTACTTAATCTAAGATGGCTATTAATATCATCTGCTTTAACTCTATTCCTCTTGCGATATTTTATATTCAATCTCAAAGCGCCGGATTATCTACTTTCCACAGAATCTGTTTTATGGATTATGTCAGTATTTGGTTTTGCATACAAGTATTTAAACCATCCTGGCAAAATATTAAGTTATCTTTCCCCGGCTGCATATCCAATTTATATTATTCATATGGTATTCCTGTACCTTGGTTCGTATTTCATAATGCCCCTGGGTATTCCTACTATATTGAAATTTGTAATTATCATCGCTTTAACTTTCACAGGCAGCTTTGTATTTTACGAGTTTGTTATTAGAAGGATCTCCTTTATCAGGCCATTATTCGGCTTAAAAGAAAAAAAGACGATTCGGTCTCCTTTTAAAGAAGTTAATGATTTAGAATTGATTCCGGGGAATCAGGCAAAGGTTTCTAATTAAATAAATTACAGGCTTTTTATTGTAATTAATAAAATATAGGTTAGGGAAAAATAAGTTAATTAAGATGAAGAAATCAATTTCGTTTGTGGTTTTGCTCTCCTTTCAATTGGTAAACTGTCAGTTTGATCTCTCCGGTCAGTACATTTATAAGGTGCCTGAATATAAAAATGACGGAATTTTCACCGGCACATTACATGAAGTAAATATTGATTCTGCAATGATCAAATTGGCAATAAATAAGGTCATGAGTGGTCAATATAAGGAAGTTCATTCCATAATGATATTCCGGGATGACAAACTTGTCCTTGAGGAATACTTTGAAGGGCATAAATGGCAGTGGGATGGTCCTGCTCATCATGGGGATAACGTTAAATGGGATGGTTATATGCTCCATAATATCATGTCAGCGACTAAAAGTCTTACTTCAGCATGTATAGGTATAGCAATCGATAAAAACCTAATTGAGAATGTGCATCAATCCATTTTTGATTATTTACCTGATCATAAGCATCTGAGATCCGGTGGAAAGGAAAATATTACCATCGAGCACCTTTTAACTATGACCTCCGGACTGGAATGGAAGGAATGGTCTGCACCATACAGCAGTGCTGACAACCCAACTATTGGGATCTGGTTTCAGGAAAAGGATCCCATAAGCTATATTCTGGAGAAACCTTTAGTTGATGAACCGGGAACGGCATTTAATTATTCTTCGGGCAACATGGTCCTGCTTGGAGAAATTATACATAATGCTTCCAATATGAGCATTGATGAATTCTCAGAGAAATACCTATTTGAACCACTGAGTATTGATACAGCACTTTGGGCAGTGAAATTTGATAATGGAGTGGATGGGAACAATTTAATGATCACCCCACGGGCTATGGTAAAATTCGGAGCACTGTATCTGAATGAAGGTGTCTGGGATGGACAACAGATCGTACCAGAATACTGGATCGAAAAAAGTAAAACACCCTACCGGGGGAATTATAGAATAAATATCCCCGGAGAGGCTTCCGGACGCATGGGATATACCTATTCATGGTGGACAAAAACTTACTACAAATCAGGGAAGCCCATTAATATGTTTACGGCTTCCGGATTTGGGGGACAACATATTATGGTATTGCCGGAATTAAATACGGTTATAGCATTTACAGGGGGTAACTATATTACAAAAAGACCGCCTTTTAAAATCCTGGAAAAATACTTTATCCCGGCGATTAAGCTGGAATATTGATCTGGTACATTTCCTGTTTCCCAAATTCTTTTGGCAGGTCAATGATACCAACGTATTCAAAATCATAAATTTTATAACATTCAATCTTCAAAACCGAAGCAAACTGATCACTGGCATATATATTCCCTGGCATAGTTACAGGCTCCATCCGGGCGGCTCGGTTAATATGGTTCCCAAATGCATTTCTACGTTGCGTCAGCGGATCATCAAGAAGAAAGACCGGACCGGTATGAAGGGCTATTCTCATGGATACACGGGAATTGTCACCGACCATGTTGTCCCAGGATGAATCAATCAACGTCTTTTGAAGGGCTATAGCAAATTCCATCATCTCCTCGATGTTGGAATAAACAGCAAAAATCGAATCTCCCCATGTATTCAGAATTTCAGGTTGATGTGGCAAGGCTTTTACATTAAATGATATATCCTGCAATAGGTTTTCAACAAATAAGGGTGTTTTATCTTCACTAAGTTTGCTGTAACCTACTACATCCGCAAAGAGGATGTGCCTGATTTTCCGGTTCTGAACTTCAACTGAAGGTCTACCAGCTTTAATTTTCCTTTTAATAACTGGTTTCTGATCTTGCTTAATAAAACGTTCAGGATCTATGGAATAAATATTTTTTTTAAATGGCCATTTGTTCACCAGGTATTCCGTACCTCCCAAAGGTACTTCCCGGCCATTTCCACTTGACTTTAATACTGTGAGCAAAGCCGGTTCAATGCCAAAAGATTCGGCCCTGAGAATACTTTTGCCAAAAATCACACTTCCCAAAAGAGAATGTAAATCATCATTTCCGAAATAACCTTCTTCGGTAATATAGTTGACTGAATGATCCTTAAGTATTCTGTTAAACCTGCTTAACCACTTTGATCCTGCAAAGTTGATGCTCGATTCAACGAAATCAGACAGGCTATATGGTAAAAAAAGGTTTACCTCAGCATTCCTTTTGATCATTTCTTCGACAAAAAGGATATCAGCACCACAAGCCAGCGAACTATATCCAATTCCAGCGTCCAGTTGGTCCAATGTCTTCGATATCTCTTCTGCAACATGAGTTGATATACTTTCAGGAAAGCGAGGTTCAGGTCTGTCCGGATGATCTATCATGTGACCGGTAAAAACTAACACAGATGGCGGCTGGAATAATTTTATTAATTCGACCGGAATATCAATATGTTCGGCAAGAAGGATCAATTGCCCGTAAACACTATTGAACATTCCGTGATCCCTTTCAATCGTATTTCTGGCCTTTTTGTACGCAATGATAGCTGAAACCTTGTTTCCAAGGAGAAGATAAGCCTCTCCCAGGGTAACGAGTTCCCAGAAGTCCTGAGATCCGGAGGTAACCTCACCAGTGATCTCCCGCGCAATCAAAGAAGCCATCTTCTGATCGCCTATTACTATAGACATTGAAGCGGCATTGATCCCTGTGTAAAAACTTTTATTCTTTTTATAATTCTCAAGGTAAATATTCCTTGAAAGAATGGCATCGTCCCTGTTTTTGTCCTTTTTATAAATACTTTTTAAAACACTGCCCAGTATCCCGGCAGTCTCCGGATCGTCACTATAGTTCTGATAGAGATCCCAGAGCCAGGATTTGGCCCTGTCCAGCATACCCAGTTTAGCCAGGGCAAGGCCATATTGTTGCTTTAAATTTACATTTTCCGGCTCCAGTTGCAGTGATCTTCCAGCCAGGTTATAGGCTGCCAGATATCGCCCTTTTTTAAGAAAATTCTTGATTTTAATATGAGCTGAGTCTGCCAAGATATGTGAGGAATAAATTTACTTTCCGTATTTTTCTATAAACTGCTCGTAGTGGTCCTTGAACTCTACATACCTTTCAACTTTACTTTCCTGATTGTCCGGTCCGGCCTCGGCTTCCTGGATCAATCGTAAATAACCGGTGGGTGTATCGCCGGAATACATCCCCGGTATCAGGTCAGCATCCCGAAATGTATAAAAACTGAATATCATGATTATGGCTACAAAAGCAATGGTCGTTTTATTTTTCAGATTCTGTGTAAAGGTAAATAATGTATAATCTTCTCCGTTGATAATCATACCTTTATAAAAGAGCCCGACCAAAACGAAAATCCCCAGGAGCAGGAAACCAAGTACGGCCATAACCACTCCTCCATCCGGGAATAATATACCCACTATAAATGTAATAGAGAAAAGGATCAAAGAGGCATAGTAAAACATCAAACCGTAGGCCGGTATTCTATAAATATTCCATAGCTCCTTTACACTTTTCTGGGCAATATAAACATAATTCCCAATAAGCAATAAAACAGTCAGGATGAATACTTCTTCAGCGAACGGAAAGGAAATCAGAAGGCTCCTCATGAAAAAAAGTATTGATAAGACGGTCAGCAATATCAGTTCAAAGCTCAGAGTTTTGCGGTTCCAGGCTTCAAGGTCTTCCCGCCTTTTAATCCCAAATACCAATTCATGAAAAAACGCTAATGCAAAACCCAGGCATGAAAAACCAATCAATTTCATTCCATAAGTGTTCAAAGCCATGGAAGAAAAAGCTCCCGTTATGATCAGGACAAACAATAAGTAATATATTGGATTGTATTTTTTCATTATTTAAGCTAGTTTTTAACTATCTACGAAGAAGTAATAATCCATATCATAAGTCATGATGAAATCCAGAGGTTCCCAACCAATATGGGCTTCGTCATTATCACTTTGTTTACAGGTCTCCCAAAGTAACATTCCATAACATTGTAATTCCTGTGATTCTGTTAATGTTTTCGGAATTGAGGATACCGCATTATAATAATTCTGGTCGGCCGTAGCTCCCCAGACATAACTCAGGATAGCATCAAACTTATCTCCCTCAGTTATATCCCTTAAAACATCCTTGGCCATAGAATTCAGCCGCTCTCCGCCCATCTTACTCAATACATGTATTAATTTAAACCGGTAATCTTCATTATAGGACAGATTGGATAAATTCTGCGTTTCCATTTTCGAGAATGCAGAATCTAAGAAAATGAAGGAATCAGGGTTATAATCCATATTATAAAGCTTATCCGCATTAAATATGTAACTGATAATTTTATGTGAATCCTTCTGGAATTTCTCACTCACCATCACGGATTCCTCTATTTTTCCAATACTTGCGAGATGAAAGGAAAGCTCCTTCATCTGGTTCAGGAAAAAGGTCTGGTTTAAATATTCATACCGGGTGGAAGAAGACGCTATAGCATCCATATTCAGCAGTTTAAAATGCCTGATGCCTTTGGTCGTATCACCTATTTTAAAGGCCCTGTTTGCCAGTATTAAATGTAACAGGTTTTGATCAAACTGTTGACCTTCCGGATGTTGGTCAACAAATTCGAGAATGTTGAGCAATACCTGATCCGGAAGAACATATGAATTTGTAAATGTAATTGGAAAAAATGGCCATACTTCATGTGCCTGGCTGATCCATAAATGCATCATTTCCAGATCTTCCTGTGTCGTATACAGATCCTTAAGAAGATCCTTTTCCATGAGATAATCAAAAAAGCCATCTGTCTGGTAGGTCAGGCTGAACCAACCATCCATATAATCGGGATATATATAAAGCTGTTTCCTTGGAAATTGCTTATTCCTGATCCCATCTCCCCAATAAGGATATGTTATTGACATTTCTTCATTTAAATAGTCTTGACTTACCTTACGGTAATAATCCATTGAAGTATCTAACCATTTTTCGACCTCAAAGGGATCCAATTGAGAGCCTCTGTCATGATGGTATTTATATTCAAAGACAGAAATCCTTTTAAGGTTAAAAGCCATCAGGAAATTCCTTTCATCCCTGTTGCTGAGTTTATTGATTTCTTTTTCATAATCTTCCACAATTTCCCTGAAAATCTTTCTGTCTCCCATTCCGAGATTTACATGAAAATAGCCTTTATGAGACCTGACAGCATCTTTAAAGAAATTTACAGAGTATAAGGAAGGTATATATCCCGCCCTGATGACCATATTCCTGTATATCGTTGTCGGCGTATCTGAGGGGTAATGGGCGTGAATCCATTTTATAAGTCCAGGAACATTCGCCCGGTGTTTAAACTGATATAGGTATCCTATTACATTATTGTAATTATTAAAGAGGCTACCTATGAAATATTGTTCATCCAGATTCTCAAAACAGGAAATGATCCCATCATTATCACCCAGGGCCGCATACAGGGTCGCCAGCATATGATACCCTCCGCTATGATCATTCGATAAGCGACCATTTGGCTCATAACTTCCTTCTTTATAATATACATCAAATGCCGCTTTAGCATTTTCACCAGCAAAGGGTGATATGGCATTTATCAAATCTTGCAACTCTTGCGGTTCAGGATTACCAAAGGTTAGCCATAGACTTATTGCCTCATTCAGTTCAATAGAAACTGCTGATTTCACCATTGATGCATCATTATAGAACAGGGTAACAAAAGATGGGATATAGTCAGTGACAGAGGAAATCGCCTGTTTGATCCTAGGATCGGTTATATAATAGTCATCATATGCCAGTGTAATAATAAACTTATTTAATTGTTCAAGATAAAATACCTTATCGCTACCCCTATCATGATATTCTTCAATATCTCTTAAAATGATTTCAATAAGATCAAATTTTATCTGTTTGTTGAATTTCTTATCAATAAACTTCATGACCCTGTATACATTGACAGAAAGTCCCAGCCGGCTTTTCAGGTCTTTATTGCTTTCTATATAGGATATTAAAGTTCCATTGTATAGACGTTCTTCGGTAATCAAATACAATGATTTCTCAAAATCATCGATTTCCGGACTGTTTAGAAGGACTGAGGCTTTTTCCCTGACCTCTTCGATTACACTTGTATTTTTCTTTTCTTCAGCATCATACCAATAAAACCCACTCAGTGCCAGCATGATGAGAATAGCAGAAAAGGTTGCAATTTTCTGTGCCCCGTATTTCATAAAAGCCCTCGAAACCATAACTTTTCTGGCACTTCTTTTCAGGAATTCATGCGTATCGTTCAGAATATTCTTTGATTCCTCAAGGGATTCTTCAGCAGGTTTTTCTTTGTCTCCATACCTGTTAATCCACCAGATATTAGGCTTACATTGCTCATACCATTCTTCAAAATAATTTAGTGGTCCGATGGGTAGTAAAAATGATCTGCTCTTTCCGTGATCCCGCCACCTGTTCAACTGCTTCTGAAAGTCAAGAAAAGTGGAATAAAACTCGAATTCTTTATTTGCCCATTTATTTAGAGATCTCCAGTTTCTTATCAGGCTTTCATGGGTGATATCCAAGACCGAATCAGGGGAAAGTGACTGGGTATCTGTATCCTCTGTTATGAAAGGTCGAATGAACGAATTTCCTTCCTTCCGGAATAAATTAACGATCTGGCTGACAACTTCTTCTGTGATCCCCGGTTTATTTATGATATGAGTAATTTCAGTGACTGTCATCCGGTTTCGAACCGCCCTGCTATTATCTATTTTAGTAAGGCAGGCAAAGGTCATGGCTACAATATTCTTACCCTCCTTTTGGGATATGGGATGATTGGGATTGGTCTCATTATATACTTCCCATGCACTTTCATACAATTTGCTCGCATGAATTTCTATGACCCTGTTCAATCCGGTATCATGGAAGAACTTGTGCTGGTATTCTGGGATGGTTCTATGCCAGGCAAGGAAAGTTTTCTGGTCCTCCTCAGGCAGTTCCTTAACAGGCATACCTCCCACCATGGCATAATGGATCAAATCCATCTCGGCATTACCGTGGTCAGCTGCGAGCCATATCTGGCTTAGAGCATGCTGTAGGATCGGAAGTTGATCAATTCCCTCTGATATATCATAAACCAGGCGTTCGATCAATCGATTTGATATTCTATTTCCACTCAGCATAGCTGGTTCTTCGATTACCTGTTTTAATTCCTTCCGCTTTAAACGCGGAACGAAAAACTGTGAAAAGCCTATATGTTCCGGTAATCCCCTGAAAGAAGAACATTGCCCAATATAATCCGATCGCATCGTGGTGGCCACATAGACCGGCAAATCATTCTGGAGTGAAAGCTTTGAAGTTTCCAGAATGAGGTTCACGACGATCTGGGCATCTACTGAAGTCTTTCCATTTAAATAGTTTTCCGGATTGGTGAAAAACTCCTCGAACTGATCTACAAGAATCAATAAATTCGCTGCAGATCTTTTTCGATTCAGTTTTTCATTTTCATCCAGGGTTTGCCAGCCTTCATTTTTTTCATCGATATAATAATCAGAACTTTTATACAGATCGATAAGTGAGGAATACCCCCTTTTCAGCTCAGTACTTACTATTTGCTCCTGTAAACCCAGTTTATCAGATAAAGACTTTGATAAATTACTTAGAGGGGATCTTTCCGGACGAAAATCAACCACAATCCAGTTATTGTATTTCGCCTTAAAGAAACCAGCCCTTGCATTTGGTATCAATCCTGCATATACAAGTGATGATTTGCCTTCTCCTGAAGCCCCAGTGATCATAAGGAATTTGTTTTTCTCCAGTAGCTGACATATCTGGTCAATCTGCTCATCCCTTCCTTTAAAATACAGGGATTCTTCCTCGGTAAAAGACCGGAGACCGGTATATGGGCATATGTTAAATGAATCAGCCAATGTCATTGTTATATATTATAAGCCTGGTAAGCCACCAGGGGTAATTTTCATTATATATTTTCCAATTTTCATCCACCTGTCCGGCAGACAATGAATATCCATACATAATATTCCACAGGAATATAGTTATATCCGTGTCTGAGATATTATCCGGGATACTTGCATTTGCATCAAACAAATGCTGATGATAGGCAATAGATCTTGCTATTCGTTCATATCCAACAAACTTAAAGGGAACATTTTTGATAACATTATAGGCATTATCAAGGTCCCGTTTATTATTCTGAAGAGCCAGTGCATATGAAAGCATTGTGCGATTGGGTTGACCGGTTGTCAGGTTTTCGATCTTATCAATTTCAGCATATGATGAATCAATAAATATCCTGATAATCTCCGGTGAGAAATCCCGATAAGACAGTTCCTTTGCTACATAAGCATATATTGAAGACCGGTTAATTGGGTTGTTTAAGGCATTGACCAGTTCATAAGCCTCTTCCATTTTGCCATATCTGGTCAGTTCAGTCGTCAGCTGGGCCAGCAACCGGAATGAATGTATGTTGATCTGGTTGTTAAAAGCCCTATAGTTAAAAAGATTATTGAAGTTGTTCTTTTTTATCTGGTGGTAACAATACAACATACTATCCGGATTATCTCTTTTTGCCATTTCAATTCCCAGATAGAGATACAATAGATTGATATCGGAGATCTCCGCAGCCCTTCGATCAGACAATTCCCTTTCAATCTTGACTAAAGTAGAAAACTTCAAAGGATCTCTTACAAAATAATTGGGCTGGAACATGATCTTGTTATACTCACGGAACCAGGAATCGAAATATTTTATCTCCTCCTCTGTTTTATACAGGCTATCAAACAATCCTTCATCTATAATATAATCAATAAAGACTCCCGAATAATAATAGAAATAATAAGCACGTGGTTCAAGTGGTTGTTTTTCCAACCTTATGTCAGGATATAAGAAGAGAAATTTCCTGGAAGTGTTGAAATCCTGGGAACCTGTTATGCTAATATCTATGTTTTCATTTAGGTAGGAATCATCCACCATACGGTATAATTCCAGGGCACGCTTAAAATACGAGTCCATCAATTCCCTGTTTACAACTCTCCCGCCTGATTCGATCTGCATCATTGCCGTTATGCCCTGGTTTTTATAGGATAAGGCAAGTAGAAAATTCTTTTCATTTTTACTTCCGGCATGTTTTGATAATTCCCGCCTGAACACTTCATAGAAAAAGTTTTTCTGCTCCATACTTGATCCCTGCAAATTGAGGTTTCCGTAGGTAAGGGCAAAATCATAGAGATCAAGACTACTTGGAAGAAAGACAGTTGGTATGCTGTTACCCAATAATTCCTTATAAAAATCTATGGTGGTTCTGGATGACGTTTTACAGTACCCTTCAACAAATGCTTGCATCTCACTTTCATGACCATTTAAATAAAAAGTGGCTGCAATATTTGTTGCATTGTCCGCATTGCTTTCATAAACATTCCCATAATAATTTTCATTGTAAAATAACAGGCTATCTATACATGATAATGCCCTGGCGGTATTTCCGCGTGCTGCATATAAGTGGGCTAATATGTGATATAGGCCATTGAATTTAAATCCATAACTCTGACTGCCACGAGTCAGTAATTTATCGGCCTGATAGGTGTTCATAACCCATCCTGATCTGTTTACATTTTCGAATGGTGATAAATCGCCAACAAGGGCATCAATTTGATCATCAGATAGTTTTCTATGATTCAAGGCAAATTCAAAGGCGAGATTGAATTGTGAAATATTTGTAAATTCTGCAGGCTCCTGATCTATTACATAATTCACCCAGAAAGCAGATCTTTCTGCATGTTTTTGTATATATTTCTCAATATTCTGATCAGGTCTGTAATAATGAGCAATCTCAAGTACACCCCTGAAATTAAATATTTCATTAAACAACTTATCCAGGTCGATATTATCATTTACCTGAGCCTGGACAGTCTCGAGTGTGCTGTCATTTTGATGAATCCCATTTATTATAAGATCTGCGGGTTCATACTTGCCCTGGAGAAGTACCATAGCAATAATACCGTTAGTGATCCGGACCTGTTCAAGTGGTGATTCTATAGAATTTGTTATTTCGGAAAGGGTCAAGTGCTTCCCCCTTATTGCCTCAACGAGTAATGTTATCTTCTCCTGGTGAACGACCTTAGGATTGGAAGTCAGAGACATTGTTTCACCTTTTATGGTTCTCAATACCGATGTATTCTGCCTTTCAAGATAATTTTTTACCATAAAAGAACTGAATACGATGAAAGCTATTAGTGCCAGAGTTGCTGCAATCCTGCGGGCACCATATTTCATAACAGTTCTTGTTATAATGTGCTTTCGTGCACTTCGCTTAAGGAACTCGTTGGCATTATCAAGTGTTTCCTTAGATTTTTTATGTTTTTCATCCGCTGTATCTTCGTCATGATACCTTGCGATCCATGATACATTAGGTTTCGCTTTATTGAACCAGTTTTCAAAAAACGTCAGCGGCCCTATATAAAGCAAGAAAGAATTTGATTTCCCACTTTGCACCCATCTGTTTAGCTGTTGTTCAAAATCAAGAAAGGTCGTATAATTATCATATTCTTCTTTTGCCCAATGGCCCAGGTAATCCCAGTTGCGGATCAGACTTTCGTGGGTT